>NZ_JAGKRI010000175.1:0-44957 GCF_017939255.1 Aeromonas sp. Prich7-2 | reverse complement strand
ACCAGTCAGCCGGGGCGCAACGTCCGGGCAAAATCAGGGCTGAATCGTTCGATATTAGATCAGGGCTGGTTTGAGCTGCGCCGCCAGCTCGAATACAAGCAGGCATGGCGAGGTGGTCAGGTGTTGGCGATAAACCCGGCCTACACGAGCCAGCAGTGCGCCTGTTGTGGGCATACTGCGAAGGATAACCGCCAGACGCAAAGCCAGTTTAAATGCGCTGCGTGTGGTTATGAGGCGAACGCCGATGTGAACGGCGCTCGCAATATTTTAGCGGCGGGACACGCCGTTTTAGCCTGTGGAGGCGCGGTGCAATCAGGCCGCCCGATGAAGCAGGAACCCGGTACTGCGCGAGCAGCTATCACCCAGTAATGGGAATCCCCCTCCTGTGACGCGAAGCGCTAAGGTGGGGGAGGATGTCAACACCAGCTTGTAGGCGATGTAGTACTTGTAGATGTTGCCCACATAGGTGACCGTCTCGGGGCCGATTTTCTCTGCCGCCACGTACTCGACATTGTGGAACCAGACGTTGGGATCCAGCCCCCGTTTCCTGGCCTCGGCACGGAGCCTGGCTACCCGGGCGGGGCCGGCATTGTAGGAGGCGAACGAGAAGAGGGCCTTGTCGAGGGCGGTCATGGGCTCGTCCGCATAGTAGTGATCGATCATCCAGCGCATGTATTTGACGCCCCTGTGAATATTGGGCTCGAGCTGGCGGATGTCGCCGACCTTCAGCCCCTTGCCGGTGGCGGGCATGATCTGCATGATGCCGATGGCGCCCACATGGCTACGGGCATGATGGTTGAGGGCGGACTCCTGGTAGCCCTGGGCCGCCATCAGCAGCCAGTCCATGTCATAGCGTTCGCCATATTCACGGAACAGCTCGACCACCTGCAGGAATTTCTTGCGCTCCGCCTCGGCGGCGGCGCTTTTGACGAACTTGTTCTGCTTGAGATAACGGGCCAGGATCTCATCCCCCGTCGCCTTGCCGCGCAGCGCCTTGATCTGCTCGTTGAGCATGGCGAGCAACTGGGGGCTCTCCTTGCGCACCGCCCAGGCGATGACGCCCCCTTCCCGGAACACGGGGGCGTCGTGAATGGTGATTCCGGGGAAAATCTTTTGCCAGAAGCGGGCCTTGTGCTCGTCCATGACGATGAAGGGGAGCAGGCCTGCGTTCACCATCTCCACCAGATCTTCATCTTCGAGTACCTCCGAGGCGGGTTGGAGGTCGATGAGGGGCTCTCCCGCCGACTTGCGGGCCTGGTTGTAGGCCATGAGGCTACTCGTAGTAGCTGGAGGAGGGGCGCACGAAGACGCGCTGGCCCCCGAGATCGGCGGCGCTTTCCACCTTGGGGGAGAGGGGGCCGGAGACGAGCAGCTCCCGCACGTTTTCAAGCAGGGGATCGGTGAAGGCGATACCCTGCTTCTTGCGCTTGTCCGTGATGGTGAGATTGGCGGCGGCGATGTCGCCTTTGCCCTCGATGAGGGAGCTCAGCAGCGCTTCCCGGGCCACGGGAATGAAGACGAAGTGCACCTTGAGGTGGCGCTTGATCGCCTTTTGCTTGCGCAACTGTTCGTTGAGACGCTTTTCCACCTACATGAAGGCATCGTAGGTGACGCCCCGCTGCACGCCCTTGGTGATGAAGAACCCCGTCTTGTTGTAGGTGGTGAGCACTCGGATGGTGCGCTGCTCCAGCATGACGTCGAGATCTCCCAGCCTGGGTCTGGCAAGCTCGTCCCCCTCAAAGCTCAGGGCGCTTTTCTCCGTCTCTGCCTCGGGGGCCACCTGCTTGCCGGATTCGGCCCCCCAGGCTGGCGTCAGGGAGCAGAACCACCAGATCACGACCATCCATGCGCGTTTCATCACTTACACCTCGCTCGTTTTATTGAGTGTAAGTGGCGCCTTGTGGGTGATTTAGCTTATTGGGTTTGATAGAGATGGCCCCATAGCACGATTTCCACTATTCCATCCAGGAGTGCCCGCCCATGAAAAAAGGAGCCCCGAGGCTCCTCTTTTTCTGCGTGTTGCGGGCCCGTTTGGCTAGAACCAGAAGCCGATGATGAAGGAGCCCGCCAGGGTCAGCATGACGTTGGCCACCGCATAGGTGCCGGCATAGCCGAGCGCCGGGATGGAGCTGTTGGCCGCTTCGTTCACCACGTCCATGGCCGGGGCGCAGGTACGTGCGCCCGTGATGGCGCCGAGCAGCAGGGCTGGGTTCATTTTGAGCACCCAGACACCGAACAGGTAGCCTACCAGCACCGGCAAGGTGGTCACCAGCATGCCGGAGAAGAGCACCACCATCCCCACTTCGCTCAGGTGATCAAGGATGCCGCCCCCCGCCTTGAGGCCGGTACTCACCATGAAGACAGCGAGCCCGAGATCCTTGGCAAGGCGCAGGGCCCCCGGCGGCACATAGCCCACCGTGGGGTGGTTGGCCCGCAGGTAGCCCATCAGGATCCCCGCCAGCAGCAGGCCGACGGCATTGCCGAGGCCGAACTCTATCTGGCCGAACACCAGGGAGACGGAGCCGATGAGCAGCCCCAGCACGAAGAAGGTGGCAAAGGCCACCAGATCCGTGGTCTGGCTGTGGATGCTGATGAAGCCGATCTTGTTGGCCAGCAGCTTGACCCGCTGCTTCTCGCCGCTGATCTGCAGCACGTCACCCTTTTGCAGCATGATATTGCGATCGAACGGCATCTCGATCTGGGAGCGCACCACCCGGTTCAGGAAGCACCCCTTCTCGGTGAGGTTGAGCTCCACCAGGTGGCGACCCACCACGGCATCGTTCTTCACCACGATCTCTTCGGTGACGATCTGGAGGTCAAGCAGGTTGCGATCGAACACCTCTTTGCCGTTGCGGTAGTTGACGTCGAGCTTCTCGTGGCTCTCGGGGTAGCCCACCAGAGCTATCTCGTCCCCTTCCTGAATGACGGCATCACCGTCGGGGCTCGCCAGGATGCCGTTGCGGCGAATGCGCTCCACATAGCAGCCGGTGTGGGGATAGATGCCGGTCTCCCGCAGGGTACGCCCCCCGATCCAGGCGGCGAGCTCTGGGCCGACCCGATAGGCGCGGATGATGGGCAGATAGGTCTTGCGGCTCTCGCTGTCGGACAGCCCCCGCTCGCGCGCAATCTTCTGCGCTTCGGTATTGAGATCCAGCCTGGCCAGGGAGGGGAGGTAGCGCACCACCAGCATCAGCCCCACCAGCCCCACCAGGTAGGTCAGGGCGTAGCCGATGCCCATGTTGTCCAGCACCGACTGCATGTCGGTCTGGTGGGGCAGGTTGAGCAATCCGCTTCGCAGGGCGTCCTGCGCCCCCACCAGGGCCGGCGTGGAGGTGAGGGAACCTGCCAGAATGCCGGCGGCCATGCCGGGCCCCAGATTAAAGAACTTGGCGAGCCCCACGGTCAGCAGCAGGGCCGACAGCAGGATCACCAGGGTCAGGGTGATGTAGTGGATGCCGTCGCGAAGGAAGACGCTGAAAAAGTGCGGCCCCGCTTCAATTCCCACACAGAAGATGAACAGCATGAAGCCGACGTTTTCAGTGGAGGTGGAAAACTGGAATCCCATCTGGCCAAACAGCAGGGCGGTGAAGAGCACGCCTATGGTGTTGCCTATCTGGAAGTTGCCGATGCGTACCTTGCCCAGCAGCAGCCCGAAGGCTAGTACCACGAACAGCAGCAGGGAGTCGCTTTGATGTAGCAGTGTCACGAAATCTATGGTCATGCCCGGAAAAACCGAGGATAAAAGTGAGGCCGATATTGTGCCGGATCCTGTATCAAGAAAGAAGCGCCAAAGCGGATTAACAGCCAGTTAAGTGCTGGTCTCTTCGATGAAGATAGGGATGCGAGGGGGGGGCTGGGGAAAACACCTCTATTTTACGCTGCAAGGCCCGCTGTCAATGAGTGAAATATGCTGTTGAGCAGAGAGGGGATGACGCTCCTGTGGACAATTTATTACCTGCTGCATGGGGAGCAAACGGGCATGTTTTTCAGCATTTTCCACTGAGGAAATTGAAGGGTAACAAAAGAGACTCATGACTCATCCGGCGAGGGCTGACCCGCAGGACGCGGCATAGCGAAAAAAAATCCCCCACAGGCAGCACCGCGAGTCGATTCATCCCATTTAGGGGGGAAGGGAAAAACAGCAGAAAATGGGGAAGAGCGGGGGCAGCCATCGCAAACCGGGGACAATGGCTGCCAGCCCAGATGAACCGTGGCTTTGGTCAAGTTACCCACAGAAACTGTGGATAACCCTGTTTATGAAACTTGGCGATCAGGCTGAAAGCCGCGCCAATACTGGGCTGCAAGGACTGTTCAAAAAATACCTGCAATAAATTGTTTCTATAAAAATCAAATAGTTATACGCAGCAGAACAAAACGCTGCTGGTCAGTAACGGGAGATCAAAAGGGAGTCAGGCCGCAGGGGAGGGCTTGTGCATTAAAATTGGAAGAGGAAAGCACTAAAGTGGATAACTTGCACCGAGATGGTGAGGAATTGGCTCCCCCGACTGGACTTGAACCAGTGACATACGGATTAACAGTCCGCCGTTCTACCGACTGAACTACGGGGGAACATCAGGCAAGGAGGTGCATCATACAGAGGTCGTATTTCAGGGTCAATAGCCATCAGGGAGGGTGAGCGGATACCCAGCTCCTTCAACTCGGGGTACACTGCTCCCTTGCCGTTTTTTGCCGGGAGTCGTCATGAGCAAGTTATTCCAGTTGGCCAGCCAGTTTCAACCCGCCGGGGATCAGCCGAGGGCCATCGCCCAGCTGCTCGATGGCATCGAGTCGGGACTGGCCCACCAGACCCTGCTCGGGGTGACCGGTTCGGGCAAGACCTTTACCATGGCCAACGTCATCGCGACTCTTAATCGTCCCACCATGATCCTGGCCCCCAACAAGACCCTGGCGGCCCAGCTCTATGGGGAGATGAAGGAGTTCTTCCCCGACAACGCGGTGGAGTATTTCGTCTCTTATTACGATTACTACCAGCCCGAAGCCTATGTGCCGACCACGGACACCTTCATCGAGAAGGATGCCTCCATCAACGATCACATCGAGCAGATGCGGCTGTCAGCCACCAAGGCGCTGCTGGAGCGGCGCGACGTGGTGATCGTCGCCTCGGTATCGGCCATCTATGGTCTGGGGGATCCCCAGGCCTACCTCAGCATGATGCTGCACCTCAAAGTGGGGGACGTGATCAATCAGCGGGATATCCTGCGCCGCCTCGCCGAACTGCAGTACACCCGCAACGACATGGCCTTCCAGCGCGGCACCTTCCGGGTGCGGGGGGAGGTGATCGACATCTACCCCGCCGAATCGGACAAGCTGGCCCTGCGGGTGGAGCTGTTTGATGAAGAGGTAGAACGCCTCTCCCTGTTCGATCCCTTGACCGGCGCCATCGAGCAGACGGTGGTGCGTTACACCATCTACCCCAAGACCCACTACGCCACCCCGCGGGAGACCATTCTGGGTGCCATCGAGCACATCAAGGAGGAGCTCAAGGGGCGGCGCGAGCAGCTGATGAACCTCAACAAGCTGGTGGAGGAGCAGCGCATCAGCCAACGCACCCAGTTCGACATGGAGATGATGCAGGAGCTGGGTTACTGCTCCGGTATAGAGAACTACAGCCGCTACCTCTCCGGCCGCGCACCGGGTGAGCCGCCGCCCACCCTGTTTGACTACCTGCCGGGGGACGGCCTGCTCATCATCGACGAATCCCACGTCACGGTGCCGCAGATCGGCGCCATGTTCAAAGGGGACAGATCCCGCAAGGAGACCCTGGTGGAGTACGGCTTCCGGCTTCCCTCGGCGCTGGACAACCGGCCCCTCAAGTTCGACGAGTTCGAGGCGCTGATGCCCCAGACGGTGTTCGTCTCGGCGACCCCGGGTCCCTACGAGCTGGAGAAGTCCGGCGGTGACGTGGTGCAACAGGTGGTGCGTCCCACCGGCCTGCTGGACCCCGAGATCGAGGTGCGTCCGGTCACCACCCAGGTGGACGACCTGCTCTCCGAGATCCGCAAGCGGGTCGCCGTGGAGGAGCGGGTGCTGGTCACGACACTGACCAAGCGGATGGCGGAGGACTTGACCGAATACCTGGCAGATCACGAGGTACGGGTGCGCTATCTGCACTCGGACATTGATACCGTGGAGCGGGTGGAAATCATCCGCGACCTGCGCCTTGGCAAGTTCGATGTCCTGGTGGGCATCAACCTGCTGCGCGAAGGCCTCGACATGCCGGAAGTCTCCCTGGTGGCCATTCTGGATGCGGATAAAGAGGGCTTCCTGCGCTCCACCCGCTCCCTCATTCAGACCATCGGCCGGGCGGCACGTAACCTCAACGGCAAGGTGATCCTTTACGGCGATACCATCACCAACTCCATGAAGGTGGCGATCGAAGAGACCGAGCGGCGCCGCGCCCTGCAACACGCCCACAACCTGGAACACGGCATCGTGCCGAAGGGGCTCAACAAGGCCATCGGCGATGTGATGGACATGGGGGGCAGCCGCACGGCGGGCAAGGCGGGCAAGGGGAGTCGCAAGGCTGCCGAACCGCAAGGGGAGTACCATGCCCGCTCTGCCAGCGAGATCAGCAAGGAGATCAAGCGGATGGAAGAGCAGATGTTCCAGCATGCGCGGGATCTGGAGTTCGAACAGGCGGCGGCGCTGCGGGATCAGATCCAGCGGCTGCGCGGCGAGCTGATCGAGTCATGAGCACCAGACGCTGGCTCATCTGGCGGCGTTTGCGCCGCCTCTATCAAGGCTTTCGCCACCCAGGCACGCCCTGGTGGGCGAAGGGGCTGGTGATCCTTATTCTGCTCTATGGCATCAGCCCGGTGGACGTTGTCCCCGATGTGGTGCCTCTCCTTGGCTGGCTCGACGACGCTACCTTGTTGCTGCTCCTCTTGTGGGGCTGGGAGAAATGCTTGCCCGGCGAGGTGCTGGCCGCTCTGGACAAGGCCGAGTGAGCAGAAGCCTACGTTCAGGGAGAGGGGAAAAGAAGGGGGGACTGAATGACTCCCTTCATGGGATTCGAAAAAGGGGACCATGGGGAGATTGTGAGCCAGGTCTCATTGGCGTAGACTCCACGCCGTTCACTTCATGGGTACCAAAAAATGGATCTGATCCTCTTTGCCATCGACTTTATTCTGCACGTTGACGTGCATCTGAAAGAGCTGTTCGAGAACTATGGCGTCTGGGTATACGCCATCCTGTTTCTCATCATCTTCTGTGAAACCGGGCTGGTGGTGACTCCCTTCCTGCCGGGGGACTCCCTGTTGTTTGCTGCAGGTGCCCTCACCGTGGGCAGCGTGTTGGACGTGCACACCCTAGCCGCCGTGCTGATCATCGCCGCGGTGCTCGGCAACGTGGTGAACTACACCATAGGCCACTTCTTCGGTGAGCAGCTGTTTCGCAACCCCGATTCCAAAATCTTTCGCCGGGACTATCTGGTCAAGACCCATGCCTTCTATGCCAAGCATGGCGGCAAGACCATCATCATCACCCGCTTCCTGCCCATAGTGCGCACCTTCGCCCCCTTCGTGGCGGGCATGGGGGCCATGACCTATCCCCGCTTCCTGGCGTTCAACCTGGTGGGGGGGCTCTTGTGGGTGCTCTCCTTCGTCTATGCCGGCCACTTCTTTGGCAATCTGCCGGTAGTGCGCCACAACTTTACCCTGCTCATCTTCGGCATCATCGCGGTCTCCTTGTTGCCCATGGTGATCGGCATGGTGAAGGCCAGGAGAAGTGCCAGCAAGGCTACCTCCGAAGGCGCGTGACATCGCCGTGCACGACATGAAAGAAGGGAGCCGATGGCTCCCTTCTTGTTGGTAGGCCGAGTGGCAGGTCGCTGCTGCGCCCTTTGACCCGCTTGTGGCCTGTTACGATGATGCACACCCGCAGGCAGCCACTTCATTGGCAGAACAGGGAGAAGGAGATCCGGCCCTCTGGGCATGGGGTCGTGAGGCGATAAAGAGGAAATAAAAAGGGAGCCATGGGCTCCCTTCTTAGGGTCGAGTGACGAACTAGTTGCAGCAGCGCCCTTTTATCAGGTTGCCAGCAGCCACGATGACGAACACCAGCAGATAGGCGGCAAAGATGACCACGAGCCACTGCGGCATGGAGAAACCGAGGAACTGCCAGCTGATCTCGCTGCAGTCGCCGTCCGGGTAGAACATCCAGGGAACCCACTTATCCAGTGGTGCCCAGGCAGGGAAGTCAACAAATCCCTCGCATACGTTGAAGGGGGAGGGGTTCATCTGGTAATCCACATGCTTGAGCGCCAGTTTCAGGCCCCAGAAGGCGCTGTAACCCCACAGGAGCATGGCACTCCAGCGCAGGTACCAGCGCTCTGGCGCGACCATGCCGAGGAGGCCGGCCGTGAGTACGCCGAGGAGGGCGATACGTTCATAAATGCACATCACGCAAGGGTGCAAACCCAACACGTGCTGGAAGAAGAGGGCGCAGAGTTCCAGCGCGAAAGCGGAGGCTGCCAGCAATCCCCAGGCCAGACGATGACTGGCAATGCGGCGAAGATACTCGATCATATGATTGATCTCTCAGAGAAAAATAGTGGCTGAATTAGAGCAGAGTCCCATCTGAAAAGAAAGGGGCCGAACAGCCCCTTTCATGATCAGTGTGTGGACGGGGTGGGCAGTGGCAGTGCCCCATGATCCAGCAACCACCCTGCCTGATAGAACCATTCGGTTGCAGGACCGAGGAGCAGTTCCACGGAGAAAAAGCCGACAAGCCCCAGCACCAGGGTATAGGGCAGCGCCATCCAGACCATACGGCCATAAGAGAGGCGCAGCAGGGGAGCGAGGGCCGAGGTGAGCATGAACAGGAATGCGGCCTGGCCATTGGGGGTGGCGACCGACGGCAGGTTGGTGCCCGTGTTGATGGCCACGGCCAGCAGATCAAAATGCTCCCGGTTGATGGCGCCGTTGATCAGGGCGGTCTTCACCTCGTTGATGTAGACGGTGCCGACGAAGACGTTGTCACTGACCATGGAGAGCAGACCGTTTGCTAGGTAGAAGAGGGCAAGCTGATCCTCCGGCTTGGCCGCCAGTACCCACTGGATCACCGGCTTGAACAGCTGTTGATCGATGATGACCGCCACCACGCTGAAAAAGACGGTGAGCAGGGCGGTGAATGGCAAAGCCTCCTGGAATGCCTTGCCAAGCGCGTGTTCTTCAGTCACGCCGGTGAACGCCGTCGCGAGCACGATGACCGTCAGGCCGATCAGCCCAACTGCAGCCAGATGGAGGGCAAGACCCGTGATAAGCCAGGTGGCAATCAGCGCCTGGACGATCAGCTTGGCCTTGTCCTGCGGGGTACGTTGTGCGTCTTCGTCGCGCTCGTAGGATTCCATGATGTGACGCACGGGCTCGGGCAAGCGGGCGCCATAACCGAACCAGCGGAATTTTTCGACCAGGATGCAGGTCAGCAGGCCGCAGATGAAGACCGGAATGGTGACTGGTGCCATGCGAATGGCAAATTCACCGAAGTGCCACCCGGCCTGTTCACCGATGATGAGGTTCTGGGGTTCGCCGACCAGGGTGCAGACGCCCCCCAGGGCGGTACCGATGGCGGCGTGCATCATCAGGCTGCGCAGGAAAGCACGAAACTCGTTCAGATGCTGGCGGGAGAGCTCGTCAATCTCTTCGTCATCATGATGCAGATTGCCGGACTCATCCCGGGAGGCCACCTTGTGGTAGATGGCGTAGAAGCCGGTGGCGACGCTGATGACCACGGCGATCACGGTCAGGGCATCAAGGAACGCGGAGAGGAAGGCAGACACCAGGCAGAAGGCGAGAGAAAGCAACGTTTTGGAGTGGATGCGCACCAGCATCTTGGTAAAGACGTAGAGCAGCAACTGCTTCATGAAGTAGATGCCGGCCACCATGAAGACCAGCAGCAGAAGCACTTCGATATTGGCCACCAGCTCATGCTTTATCTGGTTGGCGGAGGTCATGCCGATGAGCACGGCTTCGATGGCCAGGAGTCCGCCCGGTTGCAGCGGATAGCACTTGAGGGCCATGGCCAGGGTGAAAATGAACTCGACAACCAGCAGCCAGCCGGCCAGGAAGGGATCAACGTAGAAAATGACCGGGTTGATCAGCAGGAATAGAACGATGGCAATTTTGTACCATCGCGGAGCATTGCCCAAAAAGTTCTTTGTAAACGCGCGCCCTAGGCTGATTGGCATAATGATGGTTCTCTGTTCTGTTGTTGATATCTGCGTCTATGCAGTCGAGCCCGACCCGAGCCGAACATCCGGATATTCACCTGTATCAGATTGATTGCACATGATTTTAATCAAGGGAGCGATAACTATAAATAAGCTCGCCGAACTTGCCCAGCGAGCAAACGCTTATATCCCCATCATTTGGTGTTGGTTGACTCCCCACTTGTTGCTGTATACATATTTTTAACAAAAAGATCGGGGTAATGTGAGCAGAGGACCGACCTTCTGCTTGCCAGCATGACCGGCTTTGCTATTATTCGGGGGCCTTTTTACGCACTACAACAGAGTCATTACATGGTCATTAAAGCGCAAAGCCCTGCCGGGTTTGCCGAGGAATACATCATCGAGTCCATCTGGAACAATCGCTTTCCTCCTGGATCCATTCTGCCGGCGGAGCGCGAGCTGTCCGAATTGATCGGCGTGACTCGCACTACCTTGCGTGAAGTGTTGCAGCGCCTTGCCCGTGATGGCTGGCTCACCATCCAGCATGGCAAACCGACCAAGGTCAACAATTTCTGGGAAACCTCCGGTCTCAACATTCTGGAGACACTGGCACGTCTCGATCAGGACAAGGTGCCGGATCTGGTGGCACAGCTGCTCTCCGCCCGGACCAACATCTGCACCATCTTCATCCGTGGCGCCATTCGCAACAACCCGGAACAGGCCGCCGAGATCTTGCGGGGTGCCGATGATGTGGAGAACACGGCCGAGGCCTATGCGGACTTCGACTACCGTTTGCATCACCAGCTTTCATTTGCCTCGGGCAACCCCATCTATGCCTTGATTCTCAACGGTTTCAAGGGCTTGTACAGCCGGGTTGGCCGCTACTACTTCTCGGACAAACAGGCGCGGGAAACCGCAGATGCCTACTACAAGACGCTGCGCAAGCTGGCCGAAACCAAGGATCACGAAGCCGTGTTCATGACGGTACGCCAGTACGGCATCGAGTCTGGCAAGCTTTGGACCCGTCTGCGTCAGGACATGCCAAGCAACCTGTGTGACAATTGATTGCCCTGATCCAAGAAAAACGCGCCTGATGGCGCGTTTTTTTATGCCCGGCACTGACGTCAGGTCATGCTCTTACGGTCCGGACAACGGCCGATGATATCTGCGGATAGCTCGCCATTGTCCTGCTCCAGCACCACATCGAAGCCCCACAGCTGATGCAGATGCTTGAGCACCTCGTGGCGTGACTCGCCAAGGGGGATGCGGTTGTGGGGAACATAGCGCAGGGTCAGGGAGCGATCGCCTTTCACTGCCACGTTGTAGACCTGAATGTTGGGCTCCAGGTTGCTCAGGTTGTATTGAGCGGACAGGGTGCTACGCACCAGCCGGTAGCCCTCTTCATTGTGAATGGCGGACACCTTGAGGTAGTTCTTCAGATCGTCATCATCGATGGCAAAGAGCTTCATGTCGCGCATCACCTTGGGACTGAGGAACTGGCTGATGAAGCTTTCGTCCTTGAAGTTCTGCATGGCGAAATGCAATGTCTCGACCCAGTTGGTGCCAGCGTAATCGGGGAACCAGTATCTGTCCTCCTCGGTCGGGTGTTCGCAGATGCGACGCAGGTCCGTGAACATGGCAAAGCCAAGGGCGTAGGGGTTGATCCCCGAGTAATACCGGCTGTTGTAGGGGGGCTGATAGACCACGTTGGTGTGGCTGTGCAGCACCTCCAGCATGAAGCGATCGCTGATTTTTCCCTCGTCATAGAGGTGGTTGAGAATGGTGTAGTGCCAGAAGGTGGCCCAGCCCTCGTTCATCACCTGCGTCTGCTTCTGCGGGTAGAAGTACTGACTGATCTTGCGCACGATACGTACCACCTCGCGCTGCCAGGGCTCGAGCAGGGGGGCATTCTTTTCGATGAAATAGAGGATGTTCTCCTGAGGCTCGGCAGGATAGCGCCTGTCTTCCACCCCGGCAATCTTGTGCTGCTTGGGCAGGGTACGCCACAGCTCATTGACCTGGGTTTGCAGATAATCTTCCCGCGCCTTCTGGCGTCGCTTCTCCTCGGCCAGAGAGATCTTCTGGGGCCGCTTGTAACGATCCACCCCGAAGTTCATCAGGGCATGGCAGGAGTCGAGCAGTTTCTCCACCGCATCAATGCCGTGTTTTTCCTCGCATTCGGTGATGTAGTTCTTGGCAAACAACAGGTAGTCGATGATGGAGGAGGCATCGGTCCAGGCCTTGAACAGATAGTTGTTCTTGAAGAAGGAGTTGTGACCATAGCAGGCGTGGGCCATGACCAGCGCCTGCATCGGCATGGTGTTCTCTTCCATCAGATAGGCGATGCAGGGGTCCGAGTTGATGACGATCTCGTAGGCGAGTCCCATCTGGCCGCGCTTGTAGTTGCGTTCGGTGTGGATGAAGCGCTTGCCGAACGACCAGTGCTGATAACCGATGGGCATGCCGACACTGGAGTAGGCATCCATCATCTGCTCTGCGGTGATCACCTCGATCTGGTTGGGGTAGGTGTCCAGCTTGTAAAAACGGGCGACCCGGGCGATCTCCTGATGATAGGTCTCCAGAAGATCGAAGTTCCAGTCTGGTCCGTCATCCAGTGGCGCTACGCGTTTTTCAGTTTCGATCATGTGACCTCCTCACGCAGCTTGTTTTTTGAACAGCTCGCGGAACACCGGATAGATATCCTCGACCTTGCGAATGTGTTCCATCGCAAAGTGGGGGAACTGGCTGGCTACCGACTCATATTCGTGCCACAGGGTCTGGTGGGCACGGGTGGTGATCTCGATGTAGGAGTAGTAGCGCACCCTTGGCATGATGTCCCGCGCCAGGATCTCCCTGCACTGCGGTGAGTCATCGGCCCAGTTGTCACCGTCCGATGCCTGCGCCGCATAGATGTTCCACTGGTTGGCGGGATAACGTTCGTTGATGATGTCGTTCATCATCTTGAGCGCACTGGAGACGATGGTGCCGCCGGTCTCCTGGGAGTAGAAGAACTCGTGCTCGTCCACCTCCTTGGCCTGGGTGTGGTGGCGAATGTAGACCACCTCGACATTCTTGTAAGTCCGGCTCAGGAATAGATAAAGCAGGATATAGAAACGCTTGGCCATTTCTTTGGTGGCCTGATCCATGGAGCCGGAAACGTCCATCAGGCAGAACATCACCGCCTGGCTCGAGGGGACGGGCCGTTTGACAAAGTTGTTGAATTTGAGGTCGAAGGTGTCGATAAAGGGGACTGCATCGATCCTCCGCTTCAGCTCCCTGATCTCTTTTTCAAGTTGCGCCATTTCGGCGAAATGGTCGTTGGGCTCGCAAGCCAGCTGGGCCAGGCGCTCCTCCAGTTCACGCAACTGACGTTTCTTGCCTGCCTGCAGCGCCATGCGCCGCGCCAGCGAATTTTGCAGGGAGCGCACCACGTTGATGTTGGCAGGCACCCCGTTGGAGGTGTAGCCGGCCCTATAGGTCTTCATCTCCATCAGCTGGTTGAGCTGGGTCTTTTGCAGCCGCGGCAGCTCCAGATCCTCGAACAGCAAGTCCAGGTACTCGTCCTTGGAGATCTGGAAGACGAAATCATCGACTCCCTCTCCTTGATCCGAAGCCTGGCCCTCGCCACTCCCCTGGCCGCCGCCACCCCCTTTGGGCCGGTCAATCTTGTCACCAGATACGAACTGGTCGTTGCCCGGATGCACCATCTCCCGTTTGCCGCCATGACCCTGATGAAAATGGGGTTCCCCGATGTCCTTGGTCGGGATGCTGATGCTCTCACCCTTGTCCACGTCCTGAATGCTGCGCTTGGAGACAGCATCCGAGACCGCTTGTTTTATCTGCTTCTTGTAGCGGCGGATGAAGCGCTGCCGATTGACAGCGCTTTTGTTTTTGCCGTTGAGCCTGCGGTCGATAAAATGCGCCATAACTCCCCCTTGAACACGACAGGGTCAGGATGACTTGCGTACCCTGAGATACCATTCGGAGAGCAGTCGCACCTGTTTGCGGGTGTAGCCTTTCTCCATCATCCGTTCGACAAAGTTATCGTGCTTCTTCTGCTCCTCGGCCGAGGTTTTGCTGTTGAAGGAGATAACCGGCAGCAGCTCTTCCGTGTTGGAGAACATCTTCTTCTCGATCACGGTGCGCAGCTTCTCGTAACTGGTCCAGTTGGGGTTACGGCCTGCATTGTTGGCCCGGGCACGCAGCACGAAGTTGACGATTTCGTTACGGAAATCTTTCGGGTTGCTGATCCCGGCAGGTTTTTCAATTTTCTCCAGCTCGCTGTTGAGAGACGCTCTGTCAAACAGCTGGCCGGTTTCGGGGTCACGATACTCCTGATCCTGGATCCAGAAGTCGGCGTAGGTGACGTAGCGATCGAAGATGTTCTGACCGTACTCTGAATACGACTCGAGGTAGGCGGTCTGGATCTCCTTGCCGATGAACTCGACGTAGCGCGGAGTCAGGTAACCCTTGATGAACTCCAGATAGCGATCGTGCAGCTCTTGCGGGAACTGCTCGCGCTCTATCTGCTGCTCCAGCACATAGAAGAGGTGCACCGGGTTGGCTGCCACTTCCGCGTGGTCGAAGTTGAAGACACGGGAGAGGATCTTGAACGCGAAACGGGTGGAAAGGCCGTTCATGCCCTCGTCAACCCCCGCATAATCCCGGTACTCCTGATAGCTTTTCGCCTTGGGGTCCGTGTCTTTAAGACTCTCGCCGTCATAGACTCGCATTTTGGAGTAGAGGCTGGAGTTTTCCGGCTCTTTGAGTCGCGACAGCACCGAGAACTGACCCAGCAGCTCCAGAGTACCTGGCGCGCATTTGGCCTCGGTCAGCTCGCTGTTGAACAGCAGTTTTTCGTAGATCTTCACCTCTTCCGACACCCGCAGGCAGTAGGGCACCTTGACGATGTAAACCCGGTCGAGGAAGGCCTCGTTGTTCTTGTTGTTGCGGAACTGCTGCCACTCGGATTCGTTGGAGTGGGCCAGCAGGATACCGTCGAAGGGGAGGGCGGAGAGCCCCTCGGTACCGTTGTAGTTCCCCTCTTGCGTCGCCGTCAGCAGCGGGTGCAGCACCTTGATGGGGGCCTTGAACATCTCGACGAACTCCATCATCCCCTGGTTTGCCTTGCATAGCGCACCGGAGTAGGAGTAAGCATCGGCATCATCCTGGGCGAAGTGTTCCAGCATGCGGATATCGACCTTGCCGACCAGGGAGGAGATGTCCTGATTGTTGTCGTCCCCCGGTTCGGTCTTGGCGATGGCGATCTGATCGAGGATGGAGGGGTTTACCTTCTCCACCTTGAATTTGGTGATGTCGCCGCCAAACTCGTGAAGGCGCTTGGCGACCCAGGGAGACATGATGGGGCGCAGATAACGGCGAGGGATGCCGTACTCCTTCTCGAGGATTTCGCCATCTTCGTCGATGTCAAACAGGCAGAAGGGGTGATCGTTCACCGGTGAGCCTTTGATGCGATAGATGGGCACTTTTTGCATCAGGGATTTGAGTTTCTCTGCCAGCGAGGATTTACCGCCGCCAACCGGTCCGAGCAGATAGAGGATCTGTTTCTTCTCTTCCAGGCCCTGAGCGGAATGTTTGAGATAGGAGACAATCTGTTCGATGGCTTCTTCCATGCCATAGAAGTCTTTGAAAGCGGGATAACGTGCGACGACGCGGTTGGAAAAGAGACGGCTGAGACGTGGATTGGTCGAGGTGTCGATCATTTCCGGCTCGCCGATGGCGGTCAGCAGACGTTCGGCGGCAGAGGCGTAGCAGGATTTGTCCTGTTTGCACATATCCAGAAACTCCTGGATGCTGTACTCCTCCTCTCTGGCCTTCTCATACCGCTGTTGATAGTGCTCGAAGATGCCCATAACTTAGCCCTCGTTATAGTCGCTTGCCCTGAAAAAGAGTGGATCACTACTTTTGTTCTGTTTACCTCTTAAGCCTAGTCAACAGCCCCCAGTAATCCATCGCCATCATTGGTTTAAGTTTGTGCGGGAGCTTCCCGATCCTCGTGCGGGAAGAAGCAGTAAGTGACATACCTATGTTACTGACTGTTAAATTATTTTTGCCACGACAGTGATGCAAATGTCAAAGACATAAAAAATAAATCTTTGTGTGCCAGAGGGAGAAAATGGTGACGCTCTGTTTTGTCAGGGGGCGGTGCCAGCAAGGGCAAGGGCGGCAGGGAATAGAGGGTAAAAAGACGTGTCGCTTACGTTAACGTAACGTTATTTGTTTGATGCTTTTGCTCTAATTTTTACATTGACGCTACATTCTGGCTGCTCTAGATTGGCCCTGTGTCGAGCAGTCATCGCTTTAGCAAGAGAGTGGGTGATTGTGCAGATACTAAGCTCTGTTTAAGCACGTTTCCGTTGGCTTGACCCTCGCATCCGCGAGGGTCTTATTTTTTCAGCGCCTGAACGGCGCCAAACCTGCAAGCTCAGGATTCGGCGGGATAGAGGGCTGACACCACCGCCAGCACCTCGGCGAAGGGATGGTCCGCCAACTGGCCAAAACCGGCCAGATCCCTGGCCTTGAGACGGGTCGTCAGCGGGGTGGCGATGCCACACAGGAAACGGGTCAGGATCCTGGGATGGCGCTGATGGCACAGGGCGATCAGCGGATCGCACCAGGCGCGCAAACCGTGCTCGTTGGGCAAGCCCGGTGATGCAAGCGGCGGCAACACGGCGATCTCTCCCCGGCAGACGGAACAGTGCCCGCACCGCTCGGGGGCCGCGTCGTCGGCAAAATAGCGGGCAAGCTCATGGCTGAGGCAGGTGGTCGAGGTGAAAAAGGCCAGCAGCGCCTGAAGGCGGGCCAGTTCGCTCTGCTCTTTCTTTTCAAACAATCCATGCAGCTCTTCGGCCAGGGTCGCGGTATCGATTTGCTGGCTCAGCACCCGATAGACCTCGGTCATCTGCTTGCTTTCAAGCTCGATCCAACCCTGCTGCTGCAGGTAGTCCAGCGCCGTCGCGGCGCGCTGGCGTTCCCCCTGGTATCCCTGCCACAGCGCTTCGAAGTCCATGGTGCACCAGGTGCGCGCCTGGGGTGCGCAGGCAAAGACCTGCTCCAGGAACTGGCGGCGTTCGGAATTGAAACGAGCGAGGATCGCCTGTTTTTCCAGTACGAACCTGAAGCGGTACTCGGCAAAGTAGCTGTAGGCCGGTGCAATGACCCCCGCCATCTCCAGATAGACCAGCAGGGTCTTGAGGGGCAGTTGGCGAATGTTGGTCTCGTTGGAGAGGCGCAGCAGGCTGAATTCCCACTCAGCGCCGCTCTGGCGCACGATATCGAGCAAGTGCGCGATGGCGTCCCTGTCCGGCGTATCCCCATAGACGAAGTTTTCCAGTACCGGCAACTGGGCGCGGCTCGCCAGCACGGTGCAGCGGGAGGGAAGCCCGTCACGTCCGGCGCGGCCTATCTCCTGACTGTAGTTCTCGATGGACTTGGGCAGGTCGTAGTGAATGACCCGGCGAATGTCGGCCTTGTCGATGCCCATGCCAAAGGCGATGGTGGCCACGATGCAGTCGAGTCTGCCAGCCATGAAGTCATGCTGGATCTGGCTGCGCAGGGCGGGATCGAGCCCCGCATGGTAGGCGCATGCCCGGATGCCGCTGGCCTGTAGCTGCGCGGCGCACTGCTCTGCGCTGTGTTGCAGAGTCACGTAGACGATGGTGGGGGCGGCCGGATCCCGGTGCAGCTCCTCGCGCAGCCAGGTATCGCGGGCACTGCCGGCCAGCGGGAGGACGGCCAGATCCAGATTGGGTCTGTAGAAACCGGTGACCACCAGATCGTCCCGGTCGATGGCAAATTTTGCCTGCATGTCCGCCATGACGGCCGGGGTGGCGGTGGCGGTCAGCAACAGCACCTGGGGGATGGCCAGTTCACGGCGATGATCCGGCAGCTTGAGGTAGTCGGGGCGAAAGTTGTGGCCCCACTCCGAGATGCAGTGGGCCTCGTCCACCACCAGCAGTGACAGGGGGATGTGGGCGATGAAGCGGCGAAAGCGCTCATTTTTGAGGCGCTCCACCGAAATCATCAGGATCTTGAGCTGGCCATCGCTGGCCTGCTGCATCACGCGCCGGCTCTCTTCCGCTGTCTGGCTGGAGTCCAGAGTGGCGGCGGCGATCCCCTTGCTGCGCAAAAAGGCGAGCTGATCGTGCATCAGGGCCAGCAGGGGAGAGATGACCAGGGTCAGGTGGGGCAGTGCGAGGGCGGGCAATTGATAACAGAGGGATTTCCCCGCGCCAGTCGGGAAGATGGCTGCGGCGCTCTTGCCGGCCAGCAGACGACTGATCACCGCTTCCTGCCCGGGCCGCAAGCGATCAAAGCCGAAGTGTCGGGTCAATAAAGAGGTGATCATGGCAAGGCTCCCTGAAAAAGGGCGTCATCATATCACTTCTGGCCCAGTGGTGGCCGATGATCGGACTGGTTTGGTGACATTTTGACCGTGGTTGATATTGTGTTATCACATTGTTGTAGATTTTTTGTGAGGTAACCCTGATATTTTTCAGTGATTATGTGGAAAAAAACCATGGCAGATGGGATATTCTTGTCCGCAACCCCACGCGAACGGGACAGATCCACCAGAAGAGCTGCCCACGGCGTCACCGTCAACGGACCGGTGCCAATGCGCGGGGCTGGTTGCCAACAGGACTAATGATTCACGCACCATGAGTGCACAGGGACTACTTGATGACACAACAACACCCCCTCATTCGACTGGTCAACAGCACCAGTCTGGTTAGCCAGATCCTAGTCGGTCTGGTATTCGGTATCCTTCTTGCGATGTTCATGCCCGAGTGGGCCAAGGCGGCGGGTCTGCTCGGCAGCCTGTTCGTCGGTGCCCTGAAGGCCGTGGCGCCGCTGCTGGTCTTCGTGCTGGTGATGTCGGCGATCATCGGCCACAAGCAGGGTCAGAAGACCAACATGAAACCGATCCTGCTGCTCTATGTGCTGGGTACCTTCCTGGCGGCTGCCGTGGCAGTGGTGGCGAGCTTCCTCTTCCCCTCCAACCTGCATCTGGTGGCAGGCGCTACCGAGATCACGCCGCCGGGGGGCATCACGGAAGTGCTGCAGACCCTGCTGTTCAACGTGGTGACCAACCCGGTGAAAGCACTGCTGGAAGCCAACTATATCGGCATCCTGGCCTGGGCCATCGGCCTTGGTATCGCCATGCGTCACGCCAATGAGAGCACCAAATCACTGATTTCCGATGTGTCTCACGGGGTTTCCGCCATCGTCAAGGCCGTGATCCGTTGCGCTCCGCTCGGCATCCTGGGCCTGGTTGCCTCCACCCTGGCTGAAACCGGCTTCGATGCGCTGTTTGGCTATGCCCAGCTGCTGGTGGTACTGATCGGCTGCATGCTGTTCATCGCCTTCGTGGTCAATCCGCTCATCGTCTTCTGGAAGATCAAGCGCAACCCCTATCCCCTGGTGCTGACCTGCCTGAAAGAGAGCGGTGTGACCGCCTTCTTCACCCGCAGCTCCGCCGCCAACATTCCGGTCAACATGGCCCTGGCCGAGAGGCTGCGCCTGCCGGAAGACACCTATGCGGTCTCCATCCCGCTGGGTGCCACCATCAACATGGCCGGCGCCGCCATCACCATTACCGTGCTCTCCATGGCGGCGGTGCATACCCTGGGGATGGAAGTGGACATGGCAACCGCCATTCTGCTCTCCGTCGTCGCCACCATCAGTGCCTGTGGCGCCTCCGGTGTGGCGGGCGGCTCCCTGCTGCTGATCCCGCTGGCGTGCAGCCTGTTCGGTATCAGCAACGACATCGCCATGCAGGTGGTGGCCGTTGGCTTCATCATCGGGGTGTTGCAGGATTCCGCCGAAACGGCCCTCAACAGCTCCACCGACGTGCTGTTCACTGCGGCGGCCTGCATGGCCGAGGATGAGAGCCTGCTGGATGCCGCCCCGGTCCCCAGCCGCGAAGCTTGATCCCCTCAGACTTTCCGCTCTGCACAGGCGCCCTCTTCGGAGGGCGCTTTTTATTTGCGCGCGCGTCAGGCGCCCTGCACCTTCTCGCCGTGTCATGGCACTGACAGTGCTCGGATCCCCCTGTGTGATTTCTCGGGAGGGGCCCGTTGGCTGCCTTACGTGTTCTCGCCACCGCCAACAAGCCATTCCCTGTACAAACGTGCCCGGCGCTGCATTCGCCGGGCATATCGGGCTGATTGTGCTGTCAGCATGGCGGCGTGTGACATCCCCTCTGGTGACCGAAGGGGTCATCTGCTCTTCGGACGCTGTACGGGAAGCCCGGTCAAGGCCCTCTCGGCGGTTTGCCTGCGCCCTGTAGCCGGTACTTTCCCTGAGTACCTTGAAGAAAGGCTCCATTGGGTGGGGGTGTCGGCTCTCTGGGCTAAACCCCGAAGAGCGGGCGTTCCTGGTAAGGACAAGGGCTCTGGTGTTCTGTCTGGCAAGGCCGATGGCGCGCAGCAGATGACGGGATAACACAGTACGTCTTGGTCGTGTGTCATTGGGGAAGGAATATGAGCGGCAAGCTGTCACCAAGGGGAAAGAGAGTGGGTGAAAGGGCTGTCTCTGATTTGAGGGCAGGGGGCTCTGATCATCTGAGCCCAGTACCTTATGATCACAACGAACTCAGCCCGGCAGAGGAGATCTGCCGGGCTGTGGGAGGCGCCGGGCCAGATGCTGGCCCGACGGTATCGCAGGAAGGCTTAGCCGACCAGTTGATAAAGGATGGCGGAGATGGCGATAAGGCCCATGGTCGCCACGAAGACGTTGCTGATCTGACCCTGGTATTTCGCCATGGCCGGGACGCGCTTGATGGCGTACATGGGCATGAGGAACAGGATGGTGGCGATGATGGGGCCACCCAGGGATTCGATCATCCCGAGGATGGAGGGGTTGATCACGGCCACGCCCCACAGGGTCAGGATGAAGAAGGCGATGATGAACAGCTCCACTTTCTTGTGGTTCGGTGCCTTGCCGGAGCTGCGCATGTTCTGGACGATCATCCCTTTCAGACCTTCACGGGCACCCAGATAGTGGCCGAAGAAGGAGGAGACGATGGCCACGAAGGCAACCAGCGGACCGAAGTAGGAGATGATGGGGCTCGCATGCTGGTTGGCCAGGTAGGAGAGCACGGCGATGTTCTGGGACTTGGCTTCTGCCAGCTGGGCCGGCGTCAGGCTCATCACGCAGGAGAAGACGAAGAACATCACGAAGCCCAGCAGAATGATGGCGGTGCGCTTGAGGATGGCGTCGGACTTGGCGACGGCATGCTCACCGTGATCACGGCGCTGAGCCAGGGCGAAGCTGGAGATGGCCGGGCTGTGGTTGAAGGAGAACACCAGCACCGGGATGGTCAGCCACAGGGTGGTGGCGAAATCCTTGGTGCTCGGCATTTCATTCAGGGCCGCACCGGTCCAGTCCGGGATCAGGTACAGGGAGATGCCCGCCAGAATGGCGATGAGCGGATAGACCAGGAACTCGGTCACTTTCAGCATCAGCTTCTCGCCAGCCAGCATCACGGACATCATGGCCATGATGAGCACGATGGAGAGGATCCAGCGCGGGGGCGGCGTCATCTGCAACTGGTTGACCAGGAAGCTTTCCACCGTGTTGGTGATGCCCACGCCGTAGATCAGCACGATGGGGTAGATGGCAAAGAAGTAGAGCAGGGTGATCAATTTACCGGCACCCACGCCGAAGTGCTCTTCCACCACCTGGGTGATGTCGGCATTGGGCTGCTTGGAGGAGAGCACGAAGCGCGCCAGACCACGGTGTGCCAGGTAGGTCATGGGGCCGACCAGCAGCGCCATCACTACCAGCGGCCAGAAGCCACCCATGCCGGCGTTGATGGGCAGGAACAGGATACCTGCACCGACGGCGGTACCGAACAGGCTGATCACCCAGGTGGTGTCTTGTTTACTCCAACCGCGAGATTGGACCGAGCTGATTCCTTGCTCCTGTGCGGCTGCAACATCCTGTGCGCCAGTGACAGTATTGGACATGTGTCTCACCCCGAATGTGTGGTTTTAATTAGTCGGCGCAAGAATACTTTCTTTTTAATCAAAAATGTTGATCAAATTCACCTTTGTGCGGCTAAAACCCGTACTTTCTTGTAGAAATGTGATCAAAAGAATAAAAAATCAAAATTTATTTATCAAATGCAGTGTTATTTGAATGTTAACTGGATAATTTCCCACCTCATCATGTTGTCGAAATGTTATGTCGAGATGTGTTGGGCAAGCTGGCGGATCATGCTGGCAGTGGCCCCCCAGATGAAAGATTGCTCCCAAGGGATCCAATAGATGGTGTGACGTCCGTCCGCCCTTGGCAGGCTCAGGGCTATGTGCTGCCCCGGATCCAGCACGTGGGCGAGGGGGACTTCGAAGGCCTGGGCCACCTCGTCCTGGCTCAGGGTCAGCCCGTAGCCTGGGTCGAGCATGGCGAGGACCGGCAGCACATCGTAGCGTGAGACGGTATTGAGAGGGGTGAGGCTGCCGATGATCCGGATCTGGGAGGGGGGAATGCCAAGCTCCTCCTCGGTTTCCCTGAGCGCGGTGTGAATGAGGTCCCGGTCTTCCGGGTCCTGGCGCCCGCCGGGAAAGCTGATCTGCCCCGGGTGGTGGCGCAGGGCGGCGCTGCGGCGCGTCAGCAGCAGGTGCAGGCCCTCGGGGCGCTCCACCAGGGGGATCAACACGGCGGCAGGTTTGAGCCCGGCCAGTGCCAGGCGATGGGCGGGGGCGGGGCGCTGCAGCAAAAAGCGGGTCAGCAGCTCGGCACTCGTCATCTCCATGGGTCTCCTTGTGTCGGCCCCGCAGGGCCGGATGGGGTCAAAGGGCATCGAGCAGTGGCAGGATGCGGGCCACCTTGTCGTAGGTCTCCTGATATTCGGCGTCGGGATCGGAGTCGGCGATGATGCCGCCCCCCGCCCAGCAGTGCAGCTGACCGGCTTCGGCGATCAGGGTACGGATGCAGATGCTGGTATCCATCCTTCCGTGCTGACTCAGATAACCGATGCTGCCGCAGTAGGCATTGCGCCGCACCGGTTCCAGCTCCTCGATGATCTCCATCGCCCGGATCTTGGGAGCCCCTGTGATGGAGCCGCCGGGGAAGCAGGCCCGCAGCAGATCCACTTCTTGCCAGCGCGCATCCAGTTCTCCGTGAATGGTGGAAACCAGATGATGCACCGCCGGGAAGGATTCCACGGCAAAGAGGTGCGGGACCGTGACCGACCCCGGCCGGCTCACCCGGCCGATGTCGTTGCGCAGCAGATCGACGATCATCAGGTTCTCCGATCTGTCCTTGTCGGCGCTGGCGAGCGACTCGGCCACCCTGGCATCCTGGGCGGGATCAGGGTGGCGAGGCCGGGTGCCCTTGATGGGCTTGGTCTCGATATGGCGCTTGTCGAGCAGCAGGAAACGCTCCGGGGAGAGGCTCAGAATGGCGCTGTGCGGCAGGCGGACAAAGGCGGAGAACGGCGCCTTGTTGGCGGCGCTCAGGGCGAGATAGGCGGACCATTCATCCCCCTGATAAGGGGCGCTGAAGCGCTGGGTCAGGTTGATCTGGTAACAATCCCCCGCCGCCAGATAGGCCTGGATACGGGCAAACTTGTCTCCGTATTCGGCCCGCGTCATGTTGCTCTGCCAGGGGCCGGTCAGGCGAAGGGGGAGGGGGGGTCGTTCGCGCTGCGCCATCAGCCAGTCGAGCCTGCGGGCGAGGCCGGCTTCATCACCCCAGTGGGCCAGTTGCCAGTGTCCCGTCGCGACATTTCGCAGCAGCGCCCAGTCGTAGATCCCGACCGCCATGTCGGGCACCTGGATGTCCTGTTGCGCCACTGCGGGCAGACGCTCGAATCGTCGGCCCAGATCGTAGCCAAAGAGTCCCAGGGCTCCCCCGATAAACGGCAATCCCGAGTCATCCTCAACGCGCTCCCCAAGCAGGGCTTGCTGGGTCTTGGCGAGCAGGGCGAGGGGATCGCCGTCATGATGGTGCTGGTGGTTATCCTGGGTGAGGCAGGTGCTGGTACCCCGGGTTTCCAGGGTGGCAAGCGGATCGGCGCTGATGATGTCAAAACCGTTGTCAGCCCCCAGGGGGCCGGCGGATTCCAGCAGGATGGCCCAGGGTTGGTGTTGCAGGCAGGCAAACCAGGTGTGGAGCGAGGCCTGCGGGTCGAAATGGTGGATATGCAGTCTTGGTTTCATTTTTTGTTACATAGGCAACAGTTTGCGCCCGGCTCCCTAGCCGGTTCGGGTGGTCAAGCGTATCATGGCCGCCGGCATTTTTAAGAAAAACACCGTTATAAAAACACGCCGCAGTCTGCCGGCTCCAGGTGCATTTGCCACCTGCCGAAGGCCCGGCTCATATGGAAGCCCTTGCTCGCGCAAGCGATAACAAGGACCAGTGAGGATGATATGAGCATCATTAGAAAACAGGACTTTATCGATTCCATTGCTGACGCCCTGCAGTACATCTCCTTCTACCACCCCCTCGATTTCGTGCAGGCCGCCAAGGCCGCCTATGACCGCGAGATCAACCCGGCCGCCAAAGATGCCCTGGCCCAGATTCTGATCAACTCCCGCATGTCTGCCGAAGGTCATCGCCCGCTCTGTCAGGACACCGGTATCGTCACCTGCTTCGTCAAGATCGGCATGCAGGTACAGTGGGACAGCGACATGACGGTCCAGGAGATGGTGGATGAGGGCACCCGCCGCGCCTATACCAATCCGGACAACCCGCTGCGCGCCTCCGTGCTGGCGGATCCGGCCGGCAGCCGCAAGAACACCAAAGACAATGCCCCCGCTGTCGTGCACATCGACATGATCCCGGGCAACAAGGTGGAAGTGAGTATCGCGGCCAAGGGCGGCGGCTCCGAAAACAAATCGAAGATGGTGATGCTCAATCCCTCCGACGACATCGTGGAGTGGGTGCTCAAGACGGTGCCGACCATGGGGGCTGGCTGGTGCCCGCCCGGCATGCTCGGCATCGGCATCGGCGGCACCGCCGAGAAGGCGGCGGTGCTCGCCAAGGAAGCTCTGATGGAGCACATAGACATCCAGGAGCTGATTGCCCGTGGTCCCGAGACCACCGAAGAGAAGCTGAGGGTCGAGCTCTATGACAAGGTCAACAAGCTCGGGATCGGTGCCCAGGGGCTGGGCGGCCTGACCACGGTGCTGGATGTGAAGGTGAAATCCGCACCGACCCACGCCGCCTCCAAGCCCGTGGTGATGATCCCCAACTGCGCCGCCACCCGTCACGTGCATTTCGAACTCGATGGCTCCGGCCCGGCGGAGCTGACACCCCCCAGGCTGGAAGACTGGCCGGAGATCACCCGTGAGTCCGGTGGCAATGTGCGCCGGGTCAACGTGGATGGCATCACCAAGGCAGAGCTTGCCAGCTGGAAGAGCGGTGATACCGTGCTGCTCTCCGGCAAGATCCTGACCGGCCGCGACGCCGCCCACAAGCGCATCGCCGACATGCTGAAAAAAGGTGAAGGACTGCCGGAAGGGGTCGATTTCACCAACCGCTTCATCTATTACGTGGGCCCGGTCGATGCGGTGCGTGACGAGGTGGTCGGCCCGGCTGGCCCCACCACGTCCACCCGGATGGACAAATTCACCGACATGATGCTGGGAGAAACCGGCCTTATCGGCATGATCGGCAAGTCCGAGCGCGGCCCCAAGACGGTCGAGAGCATCAAGCAGCACCAGGCTGTCTACCTGATGGCGGTGGGCGGCGCCGCCTATCTGGTAGCGAAAGCCATCAAGAAGGCGCGCGTGGTGGCCTTTGCCGATCTGGGGATGGAGGCCATCTACGAGTTCGAGGTGGAAGACATGCCGGTCACCGTGGCGGTCGACTCCCAGGGCAACAACATCCACGAGACCGGCCCGGCCTACTGGTCCGCCAAAATTGCCGAGCTGGAGACCAAGCTGGCTTGATCAATCGGACTTCGATGCAAACGGAGGGCGATTAGCCCCCGTACAGCAGCATGTTGAAAGGCGACCCTCGGGTCGCCTTTTTTTGCGGGCCCCATTTGACGGTCTGGGCCTGAGCAAATTTACTGCTGCTGTGCTGCTGTGCTGCTGTGCTGCTGTGCTGCTGTGCTGCTGTGCTGCTGTGCTGCTGTGCTGCTGTGCTGCTGTGCTGCTGTGCTGCTGTGCTGCTGTGCTGCTGTGCTGCTGTGCTGCTGTGCTGCTGTGCTGCTGTGCTGCTTTGTCTTTGTCGCCATGGCATCCCGGGTCGGAAGCCTGGATAACCCGGTGGGCAATGCCGGCGCATTGGCTGTCACGCCGAAGGGGCGATCAGTGGTTCAGGTAGATATCCTGGCCGCCGTAGCTCAGTGCCCCACCCAGAGGGGTTGCGGGCTCGAAGAAGCGGGTCAGGACACCGGCACGCTGGCCCAGGGTGCTCAATGTGCTCCGGTCCAGGGCGACCTGTTCGGGCAGCCAGGTCAGCACGGCGGCGCAGTGACCATTGATCAGGCTCTGCTCCAGCAGGCGCTGCCAATTCTTGATCTTGGGGGCGTGCACGACAAGCACCCTGGCAGGATTGATCCCTCTGGCCTGCAATTGCGCGGCGGCGGGCAGACCGGGCGGGGCGACGAGCAGGATCCAGCCACTGTCAGACTGACTCAGTTGCCCCAGGGCATCCAGCAGCGGCGCTTCCTGATGGAGAGGGCCGCGCCGCTGCTCTTGTCCCATCTTGCTCTGATGACGAGTGGGCCAGGTGGTGATCAGACCGGCAGAGGAGGAGGGGGGGCAAAGATTCAGGGGCTGGCTCATATGTCGTTCCTGTATGAATAACCATGCTGTATGCGCATACAGTAGTTCTGTTCGCAAGGAGTGACAAGTCATTTGTGGCTAAAAGTGTGAGCCGATTAACAGGAGATGACTTTAACTACATGATTAAAAAGGATATTTATATCTTCCTTATACAGGGTGTTTTTTAACCTGTAGACAAACTTCGGGTCGGCGCTCATGGTTATACAGTCCTGTATAGGGAGAGGAGGGAGCGAGATGGACGTTAGTACCTTGCAACGACTGGATGCGAACATTCTGCTCGGGATCATCAACGAGAAGCTGCGGCTGGAGTGTGATGGTCTGGAAGAGCTGCTGGCTTACTACGACATGACAGAAGATCAGCTGGCTACCCGTCTGCAACAGATCGGGTATCACTACGACCCTATGAGCAATCAGTTCAAGGCACATGGTTAATTGAAATCAAAGGGTGCTCCGATTGGGGCATCCTTTTTATTACCTGACGAGGGGGTGTGAATTGAAAGCGCTTTCAATTTCTCCCTAGTCGGCGGTTATTTTCACGTATTTTCAGTCACAGGCAATCATTGAAAACCTATTCATGAAACTATCTTTTTTGTTTTCTTATATCACTATGATTTAAAACGAAATTTATATTTCATTCAGGCTGGCTCAAGGAAAGGGTTTTCATGGTGAAACTGTCATTTTTATGCGTTAAAGTGTGACTCACGTTAACTTTTAAACCCTTGGCTTTAGCTAGTATGCCCCCGCCGGAGCATATTCTGAGATAACAACAGCGCCGGTCCACCCGATGGGATGACATTTTTTATTTGTAACGAAGGAAAATGGTTTATGGCTACCAAGAAGAAGACAGACCAGGATCTCCAACTGGATAAAGATCAGCTCAAGGCGAGTATCGTGCGTCACCTGCGTTCTACCTTGGGTACAAGCGAACAGAAAGCCTCTCCGGATGCCTGGTGGAAAGCGACCGCTGCCGCCGTCAATGAACAGGTGTACGAGCGCCTGACCCGTACTCAGCAGGCTCACTTCAAGAAAGATACTCGTGCGATTCACTATCTCTCTGCTGAATTTTTGATGGGGCGTTTGACCTCCAACAACCTGCACAACCTCTCCCTCTACAAAGTCTGTGAAGAGGCGCTGGGTGAACTTGGTCTGGAACTGACCGATCTGTGTGAACAAGAGCCTGACATGGCCCTTGGCAACGGCGGCCTGGGTCGTCTGGCTGCCTGCTTCATCGATTCCCTGGCCACTCTGAACTACCCGGCGGTGGGCTATGGCATCCACTACGAGCACGGCCTGTTCCGTCAGGAAATTCAGGATGGCCGTCAGATCGAGCGTCCGGACTCCTGGCGCGAATATGGCAACCCCTGGGAGATCTGCCGCCCGGAATCGGTGCAGGAGATCCCGCTCTACGGCTACGTGGAGACCGTCTTTGGTGACAAGGGTGGCCTGAAGAAGGTGTGGCACGCCGGTCGCAAGATCAAAGGGGTGCCCTGGGACATTCCGGTGGTCGGCTTCGGTGGTCACACCGTCAACATCCTGCGTCTGTGGGAATCCCGCGCCTCCGAGTTCTTCGACTGGGACGTGTTCAACGCCGGTGGTTATATCGACTCCCAGGCCGAGAAGGCCCAGGCCGAGACCATCTCCAAGGTGCTCTACCCGAACGATGAGACCGACGCCGGCAAGGAGCTGCGCCTGATCCAGCAGTACTTCTTCTGCGCCTGCTCCATCAAGGACATCATGCGTCGCTACAAGCGGGTGCATGGCAGTGACTTCAGCAACTTTGCCGCGCAAATCGCCATCCAGCTCAACGATACCCACCCCACCGTGGCCATCCCCGAGCTGATGCGCGTGCTGGTGGACGAAGAGGGGCTGAACTGGGATACCGCCTGGGGCATCTGCTATCAGGTCTTCTCCTACACCAACCACACCCTGCTGCCGGAAGCGCTGGAGAAGTGGTCCGTCAGCCTGTTCGAGAAGGTACTGCCCCGTCACCTCGAGATCATTTATGAAATCAACGCCCGCTTCCTGAACGAGCTGGTGGAGCCCAAGTGGCCGGGCAACGATGCCATCAAGGCCAAGCTCTCCATCATCGAAGAGGGTGACGTGCGCAAGGTGCGTATGGGCAACCTGTGCGTCATCGGCTCCTCCAAGGTGAACGGCGTGGCCGAGATCCACTCCAAGCTGGTGAAGGAAGATCTCTTCCCCGAGTATGCCGAGCTGTGGCCCGAGAAGATGTGCAACGTCACCAATGGTGTGACTCCCCGTCGCTGGCTGCTGGCCTGCAACCCGGAACTGGCCGAACTCTACAACGAGGTGGTGGGCAAGGAGTGGCCGCTGCAACTGGACAAGCTGCGCAGCGTGGTGAAGTTTGCCGACGACAAGGCGTTCCAGCAGCAGTTCATGACCATCAAGCGCCACAACAAGGAGAAGCTGGTCAAGGTCATCAAGGCGGAAACCGGCATCGACGTGAGCGCGGAGGCGATCTTCGACGTCCAGATCAAGCGTCTGCACGAGTACAAGCGCCAGCAGCTGAACCTCATCCACATCATGGCGCTCTACCGTCGCCTGCTGGCGAACCCGGACTATGACATGCATCCGCGGGTGTTCATCTTCGGCTCCAAGGCGGCGCCCGGCTACAAGCTGGCCAAGGACATCATCTACGCCATCAACAAGCTGGCGGAGCGGGTCAACAACGACGCCCGTATCCAGGGCAAGCTGAAAGTGGTGTTCATGCCGAACTACCGCGTGAGCCTTGCCGAGAAGCTGATCCCGGCGGCGGATGTCTCCGAGCAGATCTCCACCGCAGGTTACGAAGCATCCGGTACCGGCAACATGAAGATGGCGCTGAACGGTGCCATCACCATCGGGACGCTGGATGGAGCCAACATCGAGATCGCCGAAGAGGCGGGTGCCGAAAACTGCGCCATCTTCGGTCTGAATGTGGACGAGGTGAAGTCCCTGAAGGCGCGCGGCTACAACCCGTATGACTTCTACTACGCCAACTCCGAACTGAAAGCCGTGCTGGACTGGTTTGATACCGACTACTTCACGCCGGGTCGCCCGGGGGAACTCTCCTCTATCAAGCGTTCCCTGCTGGAAGGGGGAGACCCTTACCTGACCCTGGCGGATTTCGAGTCCTACTCCGAGGCGCACAAGCTGATCGACGCCTGGTACCGGGATCCGGCCCTGTGGGCGAAGAAGGCCATCATCAACTCGGCCACCATGGGCAAGTTCAACTCCGACCGCTCCATCCAGGATTACGTAGACCGGATCTGGAAACTGACGAGCTGCAGCGTCGGCTGATGTCTGCTCCAGTGAAAAACCCCGCGATGCGGGGTTTTTTTTCATCTGTCGGGTTGAGAGAGGCTCAGGGCCTGTCGACCACCCGGGTGTCCGCCGGCACCCGTTTCTTGCCGGTGATCATCGCCCTGACGAGATCGCCCCGTACCAGGCGATCCAGGGCGATGACGGCCAGTACATGGACGAAGATGGTCACCTGCAGCCCCTTGGCAAAGAACTCGTGGATCTCTTCCATGCGATGGGTGCCGGAGAGCGGCCCGTATTCGGTCATGATCCCGCTGGCGGCGGTGCCGACAAGGCAGGTCAACAGCAGCAGTATCATCAAGGACCCCAAAGGATTGTGACCGGCATAGTAGGGGTGGCGCCCCTTGATCGTCTCCTTGAGATAGGTGATGACGCCGGTCGGTGTCGGCAGCCACTGGGCGAAGCGGGCATGATAGGAGCCGATGAATCCCCATACGATGCGCAGTGCCAGCAGTCCGGCCAGCGCATATCCCGCATAGCGGTGGTTGCGCGCCCCCTCTTCAAGGATGAAGAGATTCAGCACGCACAACAGCACAGTGGCCCAGTGAAATCCCCTGACCACCGGATCCCATACCATGATTTCACGGTTGTTCTGCATCGTCTTTCCCATGAGGTGATCCCCTTGTCGTGATGTCCATGATCATCGCCATCGTCAGCCATGGCTGCGTGATGGCCGTTGTCAGCATCATGGAGGTGATTTCTTAAGTGCGAGTTAATGTCGCCGTGATGTCACGGGTAGGGAGTGCGGTGGTTTCGGGGCGAGAAAAAGCCCCGGCGATGCGGGGCTTGGAGGGGCATTAGGGGGCGAACCTCAGTGGAGGATATCCCCCATGAAATAGGCCAGCATGGTCAGGATGACGGTGAACACCAGGTTCAGTACCAGGCCGGCCCGCATCATCTCCCGCTGCTGGATATGGCCGCTGGCGAAGACGATGGCGTTGGGGGGCGTGGCCACCGGCAGCATGAAGGCACAGGAGGCGCCGACGGCGATCAGCACGGAGACCACGATGGGGGAGACCCCCAGAGCCTCGGCCACCCCGGCGAACAGCGGCACCAGCAGCGCGGCGGTGGCGGTGTTGGAGACCAGCTCGGTCAGGAACACCACGAAGGCGGCCAGGCAGAGCAGGATCACGAAGATGGGCATGGAGGAGAGGCCGCTGGAGAGGTGCTCCGCCAGGAAGGCGTTGGCCCCGGTCTGCTTGAGGATGGCGCTCAAGGTGAGACCACCCCCGAACAGCAGCAGCACGCCCCAGTCGGTGTTCTGGTTGATGTCATCCCAGCTGGCGACCCGGCTGACGGCGATGGCCAGGATGGCGCCCATGGCGATCAGGGTATCGAACTGGGGAATGCCGCCCAGTGCCTTGGCAAGAGGCTGGGATCCAATCCACAGCAGCACCGTGGTCAGGAAGATGGCCAGGGTCACCTTGCGCTGGCCTGTCCACTCGATGGTGACCTGCTCGGTGCTGACCTGGTGGGAGAGATTAGGACGGGTGACCAGATAGAGCAGGCCGATGCCTACCGGCATGAAGATGATCACCACGGGGATGCCGAACTCCAGCCAGTCGGTGAAGCCCAAGCCCATCTGAGCGGCGGCGATGGCATTGGGGGGGCTGCCCACCAGTGTGCCGATGCCACCGATGCTGGCGCTATAGGCGACGCCAAGCAGCACGAAGACCAGGGTGCGGCGCTCCTTGTGAACGTCCAGCCCCTTCAGCATGCCGAGTGCCAGCGGCATCATCATGGCCGCGGTGGCGGTGTTGCTGATCCACATGGAGAGGGCGGCCGTGATGGTGAAGAGCACGATGGAAGCCCAGCCCAGGTGTCCCTTGGCGAGCTGCATCACCTTGCCGGCGATCTGGGTGTCGAGTCCCTGCTTGGAGAGGGCTGCCGCGAGGGCAAAGCCGCCAAAGAAGAGGAACAGGACGGGGTTGGCAAAGTCGGTCAGCGACTTGCTCATGTCGAACACCCCGAGCAGGGTGGCGAGCACCGGGATGGAGATGGCAGTGATGGTGATGTTCACTGCCTCGGTCAGCCAGAGGATGGCGATGAAGATCAGGATGGCCAGCCCCTTGTTGACCATGGGGTCAAACGGGAGCCATGCCAGCATGGCGCAGAGCAGGAGCAGATCCAGGATGACGATCCCGGACTTGATGTCCAGCCAGCGTGAGGGGGGAGTCGGAGGTACAGCCGATGTGTGCATAACGTTCTCTCGGTTAATTTATGGTTGTTGTTGTGATGCCGAGGTTACATATATCCCCCTGTTTGAAACAGGGGGATATGGTCAAATCATGTGGCGGCTCACAGAGTCAAGTGAAAATGGATCTTCAATCAAACAGAAATGAAACATTTCATTTTCATTTGACGGGGGAGGTGAAGGAGAGCAGCCACTCCTTGAACAGGCTCTTGGGCAGGGAGCCGCTGCGCTGTGCCAGGATCTCCCCCCGCTGGAAGACCATCAGGGTAGGAATGCTGCGAATGCCATAGCGACCTGCGATGGCGGCCTCCTGCTCGGTATCGAGTTTCACGAAGCGAAGGCGGGGCTCAAGCTCCCGGGCGACCTCCTGAAAGACGGGGGCAAACTGCAGGCAGGGGCCACACCAGCTTGCCCAAAAGTCCACCACCACCGGGATGTCGGACTGGATCAGGGCATCGAAGCTGGCCTGACGCCCCGCCACCGGGGTTTGTTCGAAGAGGGCGTGACGACAGCGGCCACACTTCGCGTTTGAGTCTGCTTTTTCGACAGGCAGGCGGTTGCGGGTAAAGCATTGGCTACAATAGGTGGTGACAAGTGACATAATTGCTTCCTTATTTCATGGCCCGGCAACATCTTTATTGCAATCAGAGCGCCGACTAACGGTAACATAGCACTCAGTGGTTTTTCACAGTTGGCCTCCGGCCGTGACCTGATGTCACCGGATGGCCGACCATGACATGAGAATCGAGACGGGATGAAGAGTGTTGCACGGGGCAATCGTGTTGTCTTTGGCCTTATCATCGTATCGCTGGTGGGCTTTTCTGCCTATTGCTGGCAGTTGCTCAGCCAGCAGCAGCGTGCCTTCGATTTGAGCGTGGCGGCTGAGATGGTGCTCAATCGGGTCAATACCGATACCGTCTATCTGCTGGGGCGCGAGAAGGCCAGCGATGGCAGCGTACAGCAACGCCTGAGCCTGCTTTCCAGTCACCTGGACAGGTTCGTCAGGCTGGTGCACGAGGATCCGGAGTCGGTGGACGACCCCGGCTCCCAGGCGTTGCAGCGGGACATCGACGGTTATCTGCTGGATCTCGCCAGGCTCTACACCATGGAGATGACCATCGAGTATCTGGCTCCCCGCTTCCAGGGCCAGCTCAAGGCGTTGCAAGGCACCCTGCCGGTCGGTGAGGCGCAGTACCGCGACCTGACCGAACTCATGCGCCTGCACCACTACCTCAGACGTAGCTGGGATCAGAACGAGCAGCGACAACTGTTGCAACTCCAGCAGCACCTGCTTGACCGCTATGGCGAGCAGCCGAGGGTCGCGGCCCTCGTCCGGCTGGGCCAGGAGTTCAATCAGCAGGTGATGGAGTACCATCGCCTGCGCAATCAGGTGGTGGAGATGAAGGGGCTGAGCTCACTGCCCGCCTGGAAGCAGAGCAAGCTGGAGCGGGCCTCCTCCCTCAAGAGCCGCTTCTACCTGATGGTGCTGGGGGGGGCGCTGCTCTGCTTCTCGCTAGTGGCCGCGACCCTGTGGCGTCGCAACCAGAAGCTGAGCGAGCTCTCTCGCCATGCCGCGCTGCTGGCCCAGGCCAAGAGCGACTTCCTGGCCAACATGAGCCACGAGATCCGCACCCCCATGAATGCCATCATCGGCTTCAGCGCCCTGGCACTGCAAACCAGTCTGGATCCCCAGCAGCGGGACTATCTCAACAAGATCAAATCCTCGTCGGACACCTTGCTGCTGCTCATCAACGACATTCTGGATCTCACCAAGGTGGAGTCCGGCAAGTTGACCTTGGAGGAGATCGACTTCGATCTCAGCGAGCAGCTCGACTCCCTCGCCGCCATGTTCGCGGATCTGGCGGAGCGCAAGCACATCGAGGTCATCATCAACAAGTCTCCCGCCGTGCCCGACTTTCTGCGCGGGGATCCGCTGCGCCTCGGTCAGGTACTGGTCAACCTGGTGAACAATGCCATCAAGTTCACCGAGCGGGGCGAGGTGGAGGTGGCCATCACCCTCACCAGCCAGCATCCCATGCGGGTCTGTTTCAGCGTGCGGGATACCGGCATCGGCATCGCCCCGGAGAAGCAGGCCCAGCTGTTCCAGCCCTTTACCCAGCTGGAGGCGGGCAATACCCGCAAATATGGCGGCTCCGGGCTTGGCCTCAACATCTCCCAGCGCCTGGTGGGGCTGATGGGCGGGGAGATCACCGTGCAGAGCAAACCCGGGGTGGGCTCCACCTTCCTGTTCGAGATCCCCATCTCCCAAGCGGTGTACGGGGTCTCGGGGCGCCGGGTCTTCTTCGATCACCAGCCCCTGATCCTGATGATGGATGACAATGAGCTGGTGCTGGAACTGGCCAAGGACATCCTGGGGCGGGCGGGGGCGTCCGTCATCACGGTCAACAGCCTCTCCCGCGCCCGTCAGGTGCTGCGTGAAGAGGGGCATCACATCCGCCTCGCCATCCTCGACTGGCGCATGGGTCAGGAGGATGGCCTGGACTTGGCCCTCGAGATGTACCAGCACAGCCAGTGGCGGCGCCTGCCTGTCCTGATGACCAGCGCCTGGTCCAGGGAGGGGCTGCACGGGCGGATGGAAAGCATGGGACTGACCCACTTCCTGGCCAAGCCCATGACCGAAAACGCCTTGCTGGCCAAGGTGGACGAACTGCTCAACGGCAGCTCCCATGACAGCAAGGTCCGCCAGGCGGAGGCACAGGGGGATCAGCAGCAGTTCCGGGAGCTGCTGCGTGGTACCCGGGTGCTGCTGGCCGAGGACAACCGGGTCAACCAGCAGCTCATTCTGGAGTACCTGCGCCGGGTGGAGGCCAAGGTCACCGTGGTGGACAACGGCCGCGAGGCGGTGGAGCAGGTGGCGGAGCAGCCGTTCGACGTCATCCTGATGGATCTGCAGATGCCGGTGCTGGACGGGCTGGATGCCACCCGCCAGATCCGCAAGATGGTGGACAAGCATGATGTGCCCATCATCGCCCTCACCGCCAGCGCCATGCCGGGGGACAGGGAGCGCTGCCTTGGCGTCGGCATGAACGGCTATGTCACCAAGCCGGTGAGCAAGCTCGATCTCTACAACAACCTGCTGCAATGGGTGAAGAGCAGCGGCGGGGAGCCCAAGGTGCCCATCGAGGTCAAGCCGCCGGCCCTCATGGGCGTGCTGGATCTGGAGGATGCCCTGCGCCGGCTGGAGCATGACAGGGAGGCGCTGCAGATCCTCTTCAAGCTGTTCCTCTCCGAGCACAAGGACGATCTGTGGGACATCCGCACCGCCCTGCGTCGCCAGCAGCCCGAAGTGGCGTGCCGCTTGCTGCATACCCTGAAGGGGGTCTCGGCCAACATCTCCGCTTCCCGCCTGCAACTGCTGGCCGGGGAACTGGAGTGGCGGCTGCGGCTGCAGGAGGAGCTGAGCGAGGGGGAGCTCAACCAGTTGCAGCAGGTCTTTACCCAGACCCGGGAGGAGGTCTCCCACTTCCTGCTCACCGGGGAGCAGCAGGAGTCGGTCGCTTTCCCGTTTTCGCCCCCCGACAAGCGGCTCTGAGGGAGGGCAAGATAGCAATCGTTCTCAAGTCACCCGCTTCAGGCTATGATGACCCACTCGTTCGCCCCCGCCAGGGGGCGATTGTATTGAGCTTCTCTTCATGATCACGCGGCAGCGCGCCGCGACCAAGGACTTCTCTGTGAGCGTATTTTTGCGGCTTGGCTGGTTTTTCAAGGATCAGTGGCGGCGTTATCTGGTGGCCATCTCCCTGCTGATGCTGGTGGCCCTGTTTACCGTGATCCCCCCCAAGGTGGTGGGCTGGGTGGTGGATGGCATCGCCAAGGGTGACCTGGACAGCGGCACCCTGACCGGCTATCTGGCGGGGCTTTTTGGCCTGGGACTGCTTATCTACCTGCTGCGCTACGTGTGGCGGGTCATGCTGTTCGGTGCCTCCTACCGGCTCGCCTACGTGCTGCGCAACCGGCTGTTCAGCCACTTCACCCGCATGAGCCCGGATTTCTACCAGCGCCACCGCACCGGTGATCTGATGGCCCACGCCACCAACGACATCCAGGCGGTGGAGATGACCGCAGGGGAAGGGGTACTGACCCTGGTGGACTCCTTCATCGTCGGCATCCTGGTGCTCTCCATCATGTGCAGCCAGTACTCCTGGCAGCTGACCCTGCTCTCCCTGCTGCCCCTGCCGGTGATGGCCTTCTTCATGAACCGCTTCGGGACCCAGATCTACAAGGAGTTCAAGGCGGCTCAGGGGGCCTTCTCCCGCCTCAACAACAAGACCCAGGAGGCCCTCTCCGGGGTGCGGGTGCTCAAATCCTACGCGGTCGAATCCCTAGAGGACGAGGGCTTTGCCGAGCTGACCCGTCAGGCGGGGGAGCGCAACATGGCGGTGGCCCGCATCGACGCCAAGTTCGACCCCGTGATTTACCTGTGCATCGGCTGCTCCTATTTTCTGGCTGTCGCAGGGGGCAGCGCCCTGGTGCTGCAAGACAAGCTGACTCTGGGGGAGCTCACCAGCTTCACCATGTACCTCGGCCAGCTCATCTGGCCCATGTTCGCCATCGCCTGGCTGTTCAACATCATCGAGCGGGGCAGCGCCGCCTACTCGCGCATCGAAAGCCTGCTGGGGGAGCACAGCGACATCGAGGAGCCGGCCCATCCCATGGCGCTGGCCTCGGCCTTTCCCCTGCGGGTGCTGGGGCTGGGCTACCGGCTGGAGCAGCGCACCCTGTTGCAGGGGGTGGATGTCACCCTGCAGGCTGGCGCCATGCTGGGGATAGTGGGACGCACCGGGGCAGGCAAGAGCTCCCTGCTCAAGCTGCTGATGCGCCTGGCCAACCCCACGGCCGGGGAGATCCGCATGGGGGAGGTGCCCATCTCGCAACTGTCGCTGGGTGAGCTGCGCAGCCAGTTTGCCTATGTGCCCCAGGAGCCGTTTCTGTTCTCCACCACCATCGCGGCCAACATCGCCCTGGGCCGCCCCGAGGCGAGCCGGGAGGAGATTGAGCGGGTGGCGCGCATCGCCTGCGTTCACGACGACATCAGTCGCTTCCCCAAAGGGTATGAAACCGAGGTGGGAGAGAAGGGGGTGACCCTCTCCGGCGGTCAGAAGCAGCGTCTGGCCATCGCCCGCGCCCTGCTGCTGGATGCCCCTATCCTGGTGCTGGATGACGCCCTCTCGGCGGTGGATGCCCACACCGAGCAGCAGATCCTGCTGGCCCTCAAGGTCCACAAGCGCACCCTGGTGCTGGTGAGCCACCGCATGACGGCGGTGGAGCAGGCGGACGAGATCCTGGTGCTGGAACAGGGCGCGATCAGCGAGCGGGGCCGTCACGAGACCCTGATGGCCAGGAACGGCTGGTACGCGGACATGGTCCGCTACCAGCGCCTGGAGCAGGACGTGGAGGAGAGCCTGTGAACAGGATGACAAGGCCCCTGGTTTCCTTCACCCCCCGCCCGGCTCCCGCGAGCGGAGAGGGGAGCAAAGAGAGTCAATTCCCGTGGAACGTTGCGCTGGAGGCAAGTCTGTGAATCCAACCATCAAACGGCTGCTCGCCTACTGCGCCAGCTACCCCCGCTGGCTGGTGCAGGCGGGCATCTGCCTGCTGCTCGCCACCGGCGCCGAGGTGGCGGGTCCCTTGCTCATCAAGCTCTTCATCGATGACTACCTGGCGCCGCGCCGGCTGGAGTGGGGCATCATCGCCGCCCTTGCCGCCGGTTATCTGGGGTTGCAGGTGTTGTCGGCGGCCGGCTTCTACCTGCAATCCCTGCGCTTCAACCGCATCGCCCAGGCGGTGGTGCAGCGTCTGCGCGAGCAGGTGTTCGCCACCGCCATCCGCCTGCCTGCCCGCTATTTCGACAAGCACCGCTCGGGCTCCCTCATCTCCCGCATCACCAACGACACCGAGGCGATCATGAACCTCTATGTCCAGGTGATAGGGCTCCTGGTGCAAAAAGTGGTGCTCCTGTGCGGCATCCTGCTCTCCATGGCGCTGCTGGACTTTCACCTGATGCTGGTGTGCGCCACCCTGCTGCCGGCGGTGGGGGCCGTGATGTGGCTCTACCAGAAACTGAGCGTGCCCGTGGTGCGGGCGACCCGATCCTTGCTCTCCGACATCAACAGCCGTCTCAACGAGTCGTTGCAGGGGATGCCGGTGATCCAGGCCATGGTGCAGGAGCGCCACTTCGCCATTGCTTTTGCGGGGGTGAACCAGCAGCACTGGCAGGCGCGGATCAAGAGCCTCAAGATCAACGGCATCCTGCTGCGCCCCCTCATCGATCTCTTCTACATGATGGTGCTCATCGGTCTGCTGGCCCTGTTTGCCCACGAGGGGCTGAGCACGGCGGGGGCCATTCAGGTGGGGGTGCTTTACGCCTTCATCAGCTATCTGGGGCGGATGATCGAGCCCCTCATCGAGATGACCAACCAGCTCAACCAGTTGCAGCAGGCCATGGTGGCGGGGGAGCGGGTATTCGCCCTGCTCGATGAAACCCGCGAGAGCACCGACGGGGAGGTGCGCCCCCTGGAGGGACGGGTACGCTTCGACGGGGTGGGCTTCTCCTACGACGGGGAGCAGCAGGTGCTGCAAGATGTGAGCTTTGCCACCCGGCCGGGCCAGATGCTGGCGCTGGTGGGCCACACCGGCAGCGGCAAGTCCACCATCATCAGCCTGCTGATGGGTTTCTACCCCCTGGATCGGGGGAGCATCCACTTCGATGATCACCCCATGAACGGCCTGGCTCTCTCGGCGGTGCGCCGCAGCATCGGCCTGGTGCAGCAGGATCCTTTCATCTTCGTCGGCACCCTGGCCGAGAACCTGCGCCTTGGGCGTGACGGCATCGAGGATGGGCGGCTCTGGCAGGCCCTGGAGGAGGTGCAGCTGGCCGATTTCGTGCGCCGCCTGCCCGATGGCCTGGCCACCCTGATGGAGGAGGGGGGCAAGAACCTCTCCGCTGGCCAGCGCCAGCTGCTCTCCTTTGCTCGCGCCCTGGTGGGGGATCCGCGCATCCTCATCCTGGACGAGGCGACCGCGAGCGTGGACTCCCAGACCGAGCTCGCCCTCTCCCAGGCGCTCTCGGCGGCACGCCGTGGCCGCACCACCATCGCCATCGCCCACCGTCTCTCCACCATTGTGGATGCCGATGAAATCCTGCTGCTCTCCCGCGGGTGGGTGAGCGAGCGCGGCACCCACGGCGAGCTGATGGCGCTGGGGGGGCATTATGCCCAGCTGTTCGAGATGCAGAGCCAGGGGGCCTGGCTTGAAGAGAAACGGGCCTGAGGCCCACCTAAAAAAACAGCCGGCATCTGCCGGCTGTTTTTTTTGACAGGCAGGGTTACACCGTGACCTTGCTGCGGCTGACCAGCTTGGGTTCCAGGGGCGGGAAGTCATCGTTGAAGAAGGTATCCGCTTCTTCAATTTGTGCCTTGCGCTGCTTCTGGATGAAGTTGTCGAAGTCGCGCTTGATCTCGGGGTCCTTGAGGGCCTCGTAGTCGAACACGTTGGCGGCATAGAGGTAGTTGAAGTAGATGTCGACGAACTCGGCGCTGGCACAGGCGGAGGTGAACTTGCTGTTCTGGCGGTCGAAGTTGACGCGGTACTGCTTGATCTTCGGCACATAGACCAGCTCGTTGCCCACCTTGAACACTTCCACTGTGACCCCCACCGTGATGGTCTTGTGAAGTCCTTGTTGTTCTCCACCCCGAAGCGGATGGCATCCCCCTGCTTTTGCAGGAACTTGTTGAAGCTGGCCAGCGCCGTGGTGCCCTGGCTCACCACCACGTCCATGATGAAGTTGATGAAGTCGGTGGCGATGCTGAGCCCCTTGATGTGGCGGCTGTAGCTCTGCTGATCGATCTTGCTCGGCCCCATCAGGGGGATCTTGGAGAGGGCCCTGGCCCAGAGATCCGCGTCCGTCTTGTACTGCTCGCCATAGGCTTCGGCGTAACGGTTGATGTAGGCGGTGACCACGGAGGTGATGGCGATGAGGTAGGCCTTCTGTTCCGCCAGCTTGGCCATGACTGCGGGATCGTCCAGCAGCTCGTTGGCCACGATGAACTCCACCAGGCCGTCCTTGTCGGCATAGGGATCACTGCCCACCGCCCGGACGGTGTCGGGCAGATTGACGTCGTTGAAGAAGGCCTCGGCCTCGGCGAACTGATCATGGTTGCTCAGGCGGTTGGCCGGTGCCTCGCGCACCAGCTGGCAGAGCACCAGCTACGGCCTCGTAGTCCGACTCGCGCCACAGGGGGGCCTGCAACTGGTTGCCGAAGGTCTTCTTGTAGGCGAGGTTGAAGTCAAACAGCACCGAACTGCAGCCGCAATCCATGGCGAAGTCGACGGTGTAGCTCAGCGGCCCGGTGGGCAGGGGCTTGCTCATCTTCCCCTTGGCGCTGAGGTTGGCATAGCACTTGAGGTACTCCCGGCCAAACAGCTCGTAGACACGGTTGTTGTTGAAGTTGAGCTGGAAAGTACCGGCGCTCTCGCCCCCGTTGAACAACTGTTGCACGTGACTCATCTCTCTATCCTTATGGTGAGATTGGTAGACGGGTTGACCCGGTGCCGAGTGGCTACTTCCTGGCCAGCAACAGCCTAGGCTGTGTTCTTAAAGTGATGAAGATATAATCTCACATCTTCTCAACAGCTTAAGATCCATTCCGTGTCCCACCGTTATCAGCTGACTGATGCACAATGGGGGCTTATCGAGCCCCAGTTTCCTTCTCGAAGCCTGATCGGGCGCCCTACCCATGAACCGCGCCAAGTGCTCGATGGCATTCTCTGGATACTCCACACCGGAGCTCCTTGGCGAGACCTTCCAGAACGTTTCGGACCATGGAATTCGGTCTACAACACCTTCCGGCGTTGGCAGGATGCAGGCCGGATTGATGCCATTCTGGAAGCGCTGCAACTCAAGCTCAATGAAGAAGGGCTCATCGATTTCGACCTGTGGTGCCTGGACGGCTCCAATGTCAGGGTATCCAAAGATGCTGCCGGAGCGCGTAAAAAAACACTCCGGTGAATCAAGCACTTGGTCGCTCTCGTGGTGGTTTTGGCAGCAAAATTCACTTGGTCACTGATGGTAATGGTTTACCGCTGGGGTTCTGCCTTTCGCCGGGGCAATCAGCGGAAATCAGATATGCGACAAGTGCGTTGGCCATGGCAAGGATCCCGACTTCATCAGGCCGTTATCGCACGCGACCAACGCATCTTGCCGCAGATAAGGCCTATAGCAGCAGGGCTTTGCGGGCCGAACTCCGGCGCAGAGGGATAAAAGCAGTCATCCCGCAGCGCAGCGACCAGCAGCGGCACCATAAGGGACGACCTCTGGTATTAGACAAAGCTCGTTATCGCAGGCGAAATGTGGTCGAGCGGTGCTTCGGATGGCTGAAGAAGTTTCGCCGATTCTCAACGAGATATGAAAAGCTGGCGGGAAGTTTTGCTGCTTTTATCAAGCTGGCTTTCTGCCTTCGTTACTTACGAGAGCTATTGGTGGACAGAAAACCAGCATTTTGAGAACACAGCCTAGCGAGGGAGAGGGGGTTTGGTTACTGCGAATAATCCCAGTGGCGGGGGCGGGATCCTGGGCTAGCCCCCAGACGGGGAGTATTTCTCGTTGTGTTTCATTCGAATATGGCCGTCATGGTCCCGTCATCCGGGGCGGGACCTTGAAAAAAATCGGAAAAAGGGAAAAGAGAGGGGCGACCCGGGGTCAGGAAAGGCCGATTTTATCATTTGCCAGGCAAATAGAACCTGGCCATTGCATGAATTTTGCAAATACCCTTTGGGGGGCCGCTCACAGGGATGGCACGGGAGGCTTGTCTATCGGGAAGCAGACTGGCAACATTTGTATCACATTTACTCATCGGATCAGTTTGCAATGGACCTGCAACGCCTCAAAGCCAACCTCGCCCTGCGTCTGTTCGCCTGGCGCTACATTCCCGTCATTGGTTTCTGTGCCCCCGTCATCGAGCAGATGGACGCCAGGGCGCTGCGCATCCGCATTCCGCTGGGCTGGCGCACCCGCAACCACCTGGGCAGCATGTATTTCGGGGCGCTCGCCACCGGTGCCGACCTGGTGGGGGGGCTCCTGGTCATGGAGAAGGGGCGGGCGCGGCGCAAGAAGGTGCATTTTGCCTTCAAGGATGTGCAAGGGGAGTTTTTGAAGCGCCCGGAGGGGGACGTGCAGTTTGATTGCGCGGCGGGGGAGCTTATCGACGCCATGATCGACGAGTCCCTGGCGAGCGGTCAGCGCATCAACCGCCCCATCCAGGTGGTGGCCACCTGCCCGTCGCGCAACGGCGACGAGGCCATGGCCCGCTTTGTGCTGACCCTCTCCATCAAGGCAAGCTGAAGGCCAGAGGGCGCTTGGCGCCCTTGTTCAAGCCGGTATCAAAGGATCTCGGGACTGCTCCCTTCCTTCACCACGGCCTTCATGCTTCATGCCGTTGAAGTTGACCGCCCGCTCGGCCACTGTGCTGGGTAGCGCTTGCGTGGCAGGGCGTCAGGATCAGAGGATCTCGGGGCTGACGCCTTCTTTCACGACTACCTTCATGCCGTTGAAGTTGACCACCTGCTCGGCGACTATCTTGCAGCGTTTGCGGGTCTCGACCTGACCGTCCACTTCCACCAGGCCCTCGGCGACCAGCGCCTTGGCGGCACCGCCACAATCGGCCCAACCCTGATGCTTGATCAGGTCACACAAGGCAACGAAGGGGTGACCTTCGAGCAGAAACGTCTCCATGGGAAATCCTCTAGCTGGATGAATGGCTGAAACAGCGGGGGCTCATTCTAGGCAGTTAGGCGGGGCAGGGAAAGGGCCCGGGCCGAATTGCCCCGAAAAAGGGGCGAGCACAGGCAATAAAACCAGCCCGACCGGGCTGGTTGTATCTCTGGGGGCCACTGGCGCTCAAGGGAGTTTCACCACCGCTTCCCCCGTCACGGCGAGGGCGCCGCCCTGGGTGAAGATGCGGGTGGCCAGGGTGGCGATGGGCTTGTCGCTTCGAAGGGCAATCACCTCCACCTCCGCCGTCACCTCGTCCCCCACGAACACCGGGAGCGTGAAGGAGAGGCTCTGGCCCAGATAGATGCTCCCTTTCCCGGGCAGTTGCTGCCCGAGGAGCCCGGAGAAGAGGCTCGCCAGCAGCATTCCGTGGACGATGGGGCGCTCGAACACCGTCGTGGCGGCAAAGTCCGGGTCCAGGTGCAGGGGATTGAAATCCTCCGAGAGGCCGGCGAAGGCCGCCACCTCGGCCGGGCCGAAGCGCTTGGTCAGGCGAGCCTTCTGGCCCACGGCAAGGGGTTGTGTACTCATGCGGGTTCCTCTTCTTGCATCCTGACGCCGGCAAACACCGGATTGAGCCGTACCTTGACGTAGCTGCCGGGGGCCGCCTCCAGCCCCTCGACAGGCTGCCGGGCGGGGACGGGTTCTGCTTCGTCACGGTCTTTGATAAAGCGCATCATCTCGGGCCACCAGGAGCCGCTCTGGTGGGTCGCCCCCGCCAGCCACTGCGCCGGGCTGTCCGCCTCGACCTCGCTCTGCCAGAAGCCGTATTTGTTGGCATCCGGTGGATTGATGATGCCGGCGATGTGCCCGGATTCGGCCAGAATGAAGCGCCGTTCGCCCCCGAACAGCGCCATGCCCTGCCAGGTTCCCTGCCAGAGGGCGATGTGATCGTCCACGGCGGACACCAGCAGCACCGGGGTCTTCACCTTGGCGAGAGCGATGCGGGTGTGGCGGATCTTGAGCTCCCCCTTCACCAGCTGGTTTTCCAGGTAGAGTCGGCGCAGCAGGCTGTTGTGGATCTTGCCCGCCACGTTGGTGCTGTCGCTGTTCCAGTGCAGCAGATCGGATGCCACCGGGCTCTGGCCCTTGAGGTAGCTGTCGATGTAGTAGTTCCAGTAGAGGCTGTTCTCCCGCAGCAGACTGAAGGAGACCGCCAGCTGGCGCCCGTCCATGATGCCCCTGGCCTCGTTCTGCGCCTCCAGCGCCGCGATGATGGGCTCGTGGATGAAGATGCCAAGCTCCCCGGGCTGGGAGAAGTCCAGCAGGGTGGTGAACAGGGTGGCGCTACGCACCCGCTGCTTCTGGCGCCGCGCCGCCAGCCAGCCCATGGCGAGTGACAACGCAGTGCCACCGATGCAGTAGCCGATGCCGTGCACCTCCCGCTCGCCGGTGGCTGCCTCCACGGCGTCCAGGGCGGCGATGACCCCGTCCACCACGTAGTCGTCGAGATCGACCTGCCCCTGTGCCACCCCCGGGTTGCGCCAGGAGATCATGAAGACCGTCTGCCCCTGGGCGACCAGCCAGGCCACCAGGGAGTTCTGGGGGCGCATGTCCATCTTAAATGCGAAAGGGGACTCCCTCCGACGTAGGTGGGAGGGGAATTTCGCCGGGGCGTCAGCCCCGCTGGTTTTGAATGTATTGCTTGATCACCTCCAACGGTGCTCCGCCGCAAGAGCCCGCAAAGTAAGAGCGTGACCA
>NZ_JAGKRI010000174.1:0-25219 GCF_017939255.1 Aeromonas sp. Prich7-2 | reverse complement strand
GTATAACCTGGCCAGAAGGAGGCAATATCAATATGATGCACGGCGACAGCAGGGTGATGGTGGTGGTGTGTTTGGAGACAGCCAGTTTACCAGCACCCTGTCTGTCAACTTCCACTTCCCCAAGATCCCGCGAAGAACCACAAAAAAGCCGGTGCAAGGCACCGGCCAAAAGGCGTTGGAAAACTTGAAACGTCAGGGTATTACCAGTGCTTGCCGAGGCGGGCATCCAGGCTGAAAGCCCCTGCACCGGCCGCCGCCAGGGCCAGGAAACCACCGGCCACGGAGACGTTCTTCATGAACATCAGCATCTGCATCTGCTCGGCAGGCTGATAGTGGAAGATGAAGGCGGCCATCAGGGTGAAACCGGCCAGCAGCACGGAGAGGCTGCGGGTAAACAGGCCCAGCATGATGGCAAGACCGCCACCCAGCTCCAGCAGGATCACCAGGGGCAGCATGAACCCGGGCACGCCCATGGCTTCCATGTAACCCTGGGTACCGGCGTAACCGCCGATCTTGCCCCAGCCAGCCATCACGAACATCAGCGCCAGCAGTACACGACCCACCAGCAGTGCCACATCTTTCATCTTGTCCATCGTCATATTCCTTTGCTTACCATCATGGTATTTACAGTGTAAAAGCTAATTGTTAACTCATTCATTTCGCCAAGATTTTTCTATCAAGGCAGGTCAAACAGCAGGGCTTCACTCCCCCTGGAGGCGGTGAGCACCCAGCTCGACTCGTCGCGGCTGAGCAGCCCGTCGCCGGGTCGGGCAGCCAGACCGTTGCCGGTCAGCTCCCCTGAAATCATGTGCAGGTAACCATGACGCCCTTGCAGTGCCCACTCCAGGGTCTCCCCTTCGGCAAGCTGCAGACGCCACACTCTGGCCTGCTGGCGGATCCTGAAGGATCCCGCCTCGCCGTCCGGTGACGCCACCAGCGTCATCCCGGGCTTGTTTTCAATCTTCTTCTGCTGATAACCCGGGGTCGTGCCGTGTTCATTCGGCTCGATCCAGATTTGCAGCAGGGAGAGCGGCTCGGTCTGCGAGGGGTTGTACTCGCTGTGCCGGATGCCGGACCCTGCGCTCATCAGCTGGAAATCCCCCGCCGGGATCTGCTCGGCGTGGCCGAGGCTGTCCTTGTGCTCTATGGTGCCTTGCAGCACGCAGGTGAGGATCTCCATGTTGGCGTGAGGGTGGGTCGCGAAACCGCCACCCGGCGCCACCCGATCCTGATTGATGACCCGCAGGGCAGAGTGTCCCATCCATTCCGGGTCATAGTAGTGACCGAAGGAGAAGCTGTGACGGGCATCCAGCCAGCCAAAGTTGGCCTTGCCCCGTGCTTCTGCGGCTCTCAATTTCATCATGGTGTGCTCCTCACTGACCAAGTTGGTTCATTAACGCTGGCGACCGTCACCCAGACCGAAGGGGATGCGGTAGCTGCTGCTTTCGTTGCCCAGGCTCACCGTCAGGTTGCCCTGGGTGCGGCTCGGGATGGCGACCTGCTGGGTGCCGATCAGGTTGGCGTGGACAGAAGCCAGCAGATCACCGGACTCGTCGCGCACCTCCAGCATGGGGTTGGCCTTGCCGTCCATCGCGGCGGTGGCGCTCCAGTTGACGAACAGCACGCCCGGGGCGGCATTGAAGTCAGCGGGAACGGAAGCCTGGGCGGCACCTGCGGTCATCAGGCCTGCAACGGCCAGCATCTTGATTACGTTTTTCATGTTCATTCACTCTCTTGGGTTTTATGTCATTGCCAAGGCCCCTTGGGCCCGAATCAATGCATCCATGCAAGAGATCATTCAAATACTATGTTGTTCTTTTGCTGACATCAGACATCGTGTTTGGGGATGTCTCAGCCCGGAACTACCTTTTATTTGGCTGCCAGGCGTTCCTGCCTAAGCGTTGATTGAATATTAAAGTGACTTCCCCTAAGTTGTTAGCGAGATAATCTGGTAAACACATTCAAAAAAATTGAAGGTTGGATATGGCCAAGGAATCGAACAAGGAGCGGGCGCTGACCCTGGAGGCGATCCGGGTGCTGGACGCCATCGACCGTCGTGGCAGCTTCGCGGCGGCGGCCGACGAGCTGGGCAAGGTGCCTTCGGCGCTGAGCTACACGGTACAAAAGCTGGAAGACGAGCTGGACGCCATGCTGTTCGACCGCAGCGGCCACAGGACCAAGTTCACCCCGGCGGGCCGCATGCTGCTGGAGCGGGGCCGGGTGCTGCTGGAGGCGGCCGAACACCTGGTGGGGGAGACCCGGGCCCTCTCCCGTGGCTGGGAGACCGACATCACCATCGCCGTCGATGCCTTGATGCCGGTACAGGCTCTCTACCCCCTGGTGGATCGGCTGGCCGAACAGACCGATACCCGGCTGAGGTTTCGCGCCGAGGTGCTGGCGGGCAGTTGGGAGTGCCTGGAGGATGGCCGCGCCGACCTGCTCATCTCCTCTCTCAATGCCGATATCGCCATGACCGGCATCAAGTACCAGGTGCTCAGGGAGGAGGTGATGCTCTACGTCGCCCACCCCGATCACCCCCTGCATCAGAAACCCGAGCCCCTGGCGGACGAGACCCTGCGCCGCTATCGCGCCATCGCGGTAGCCGACACGGCACTGCGCAAGCCGGTGCTCACCTACCGCCTGCTCGACAAGCAGCCGCGCCTGACCGTCAGCACCATGGGGGAGAAGCGGGACGCCCTGCTGGCGGGGCTCGGCATCGGCACCATGCCGCAACGCTGGATTGAAGAGGACATCAAGGCGGGCAGACTCAAGGTGATCAGTCCCGAATATCGCCACCAGATCCAGGTCGTGCTGGCCTGGCGGCGAGACACCATGGGCAAGGCCAAGAGCTGGCTGGTGCGGGAGATCCCCAAGCTGTTTGCCGGTCAGGGGGAATAAAGGACTGCCTTCCGGGGTCGGTGGCGCAGGAAGTACCAAAACTGCGCCCCATTCTTGACGACGGGCTCAGATTCGGAGAAAAGAAAAAAAGCGGACCTCTTGCGAGTTCCGCTCAATGCCAGGAAAGAATAAAACCTTGCGGTTAAAAAAACCCTTAAATTGGAAGCAAACAATCGTTTTCTCAACCAGGAAGGTATTGAATCCGATTCGTGTTGAATTATGTGCGATGTAATATGCATCACCAGCAAAATGTTGAAAGGTTGAAGGATATGCACCACCGAGTGTCATTTTCTGCCACCTTGCACCACAACTGGTCAGGCCATTTCCGCCATTATCACCGGGTTACCCTCCTCTGGTTTTTCTAGGTGTCAAAATTTGAGCCCGATACAGACAAACCACTCAATTTCTGACACGACTAAAAATGCAGATAAAGGAATAGTTGCATGACCTACAGCCAGACACTGGCCAATCACATCCTCGACACCCTGAAAAAAACCCTGACTGACAAGGGGATCCGCTATCAGACCCTGGCAGAAGCCATGGGGGTTTCCATCGCCACCGTGAAGCGCATGATGAACAAGCCCTCCCTGCCGTTCGACACCCTGCTGGAGATCTGCCATCTGGTGGGACTCTCCTTCGAAGAGCTGCTGGACCGGACCCAGGATGCCCAGAGCCGCCGGGCCGTCTTCACCCAGGAGCAGGATGAGGCGTTTCACAAGGAGCCGGGGCTTTATGCCTTCCTCGCCAACATCTTCTGGCGCGACAAGACCCTCATCGATCTCAAGCGGGAGTACGGCCTGACCGATGCCTCCTGCTACCTCTATCTGCGCAAGCTGGAGAAGCTCGGCATCCTGCAGCTTGGCATCGACAACAGCTACCACTTCCTCATCAGCGAGCGCATCAGCTTCGAGCAGCACAGCCGCTTCGCCCGCCAGCAGGCGCGCCAGGCCATGTTGGTGCTGGGGGACTATCTGGTGGAGAACATGCACAGGCCCAACAACTACATGGCGCTGTGCCAGCTCCATCTGGGGGAGAGCGAGGCCATGGCGCTGATCGATCGCATGAAGGAGTACTGGCATCAGGAGCTCAAGCTCAACCGCCCCGCCATCGGCCAGCGGGAGGGCAGCAAGACCTACACCATGTCGCTGCAACTGGCGGACTGCGGCTACCAGAGCTTCGACGATCTGATCCCCAACATCGACAACTGATCCCGGTGGATCCTGCGGGATCCGCCATGTCAGTGCTAGAACGCCGCTACTCTGCCAGTTGCACCTGCCGCGCGCCGGTGGCGAGCGGTTGCAGTGCCCGGGTATCCAGGCAGATGCGGATGGCGTCCGGTCGCCAGTGCTCGATGTCGCAATCCACCAGCGTCCCCTCCTCGTCATGATTGACCCGCACCAAGCGCAGCACGGCACTCCCCTGGGCCAGGTTGAGGGCGCGGGCTATCTCTCCCCGGGCCGCCGAGGGGGTGATCTCGAGGCTCGCCCAGCCCTGGCCTATGCCATAGCGCTGCCGGTAAAGCTCGGTGAGGGAGCTGGCCAGGGGAGCGCTGGCGATGCCGGGGAAGCGGCTCGCCAGCAGGTGATGGCTGACGTGGAGCACGGGGCGACCGTCGATCAGCCGCTGGCGGCGAATTTCATACAGCGGCGTAAAGGGTTCCAGACCCATCCAGCGGCACAACTCGCTGCTGGCCAGCTGGTTGCCATGGGCCAGCACCCGGGTCTCGGCGGTGCGCTGCTGCTCGCCAATCCACTGGTGAAAGTGGGTGTGGATGGCGGGATCGTAGGTGAGGCGAGGCGGCGCCACGAACCAGCCGCGCCGCTCGGCCCGGTAGATGAGGCCGTCCGTCTCGAGGCTGGAGAGCGCCTCCTTGATGGTGATGCGGGTGGTGGCGAATCGCTCGCTCAGGGCCCGTTCGGCGGGCAGCTGCTGCCCCGCCGCCAGGTGTCCGCTGCCGATATAGCGGCGCAGGGTCCGGCAAATCTGTTCGCACTTGGAGGGTATGCGGCCATCGGCCATCCCCTGTTCACTCAATCGCTCTGTCACTGTCACATCCCTGTCGGTCATTCGGGTTTGCACACCACTGGAGTAGACCAGAGGTTGTCGACCCCGAGTTGTAACCGCCCCTGATGACAGCGCCATGACAGGGCGATTGTCACGAAACTGCCATCAAAGCGCCCCGCCACCGTCATATTTCCCCTCTAGCATCCCTCTCGAACCTTAACTGACCTAGTCCAGAGGGATGGGATGATGAAAAGCGTGATCGCAAGTGCACTGGCCCTGGTGGCCATCAGTCAACCGCTGTTTGCCGCCGAGAACATCGCGGATCTCGAAAAAGCCGCCCGCGGTGAGGGCCAGCTCCAGAGCGTCGGCATGCCGGACAGCTGGGCCAACTGGAAGGATACCTGGCAGCAGCTCGGCAGCATCTACGGCATCAAGCATCAGGATACCGACATGAGCTCCGCCCAGGAGATCGCCAAGTTCGCCGCCGAGAAGGCCAACGCCACCGCCGACATCGGCGACGTGGGCGGCGCCTTCGGCCCGGTGGCGGTCAAGCAGGGTGTCACCCAGCCCTACAAACCCTCCACCTGGGCCGACATTCCCAACTGGGCCAAGGATGCGGACGGCCACTGGATGCTGGCCTATACCGGCACCATCGCCTTCCTGATCAACAAGGATCTGGTCAAGGCCGCCCCCACCAGCTGGCAATCCCTGCTGGGTGGCGACTACAAGGTGACCCTGGGTGACGTGGGCGTCGCCTCCCAGGCCAACAACGGCGTGCTGGCGGCGGCCTATGCCACCGGCGGCAGCGAGAAGAATCTGAAACCCGCCCTGGAGTTGTTCGGAAAGCTGGCCAAGCAGGGCCGTCTGTCGCTGAACGACCCGACCATCGCCAACATCGAGAAGGGCGAAGTGGAAGTGGGGGTGCTGTGGGACTTCAACGCCCTCAACTACCGCGACCAGATCGACCCCAAGAAGTTTGATGTGGTGATCCCGAGCGACGGCTCCGTCATCGCCGGCTACACCACCATCATCAACAAGTGGGCCAAGAACCCCAACGCCGCCAAGCTGGCGCGGGAATACATCCTCTCCGATGCCGGTCAAATCAACCTGGCCCGTGGCTACGCCCGCCCCATCCGCAGCAACGTGACCCTGCCGGATGACGTGAAAGCCAAGCTGCTGCCGGCCGAGCAGTATGCCAATGCCAAGCCGGTGCAGGATCACGCCGCCTGGGAGCAGAGCTCCAAGGCCCTGCCGCGCCAGTGGCAGGAAACCGTCATGATCAACATGCAGTAAGGAGTGGCCAGTGCAACACAAGGTGATCGTGGTACTTGTGGATGGCCTGGCAGCAGAGGTAGCCCATTGCATGGGCTACCTCTGTGGCATGGTGGAGGCAGAGCGCGGCCTGCATACGACCCTGAGTGCCGCCCTGCCCTCCCTCTCCCGCCCTCTCTACGAGTGCATCCTGACCGGCGTGCCGCCGGTGGCGAGCGGCATCACCCACAACGGGGTGACGCGCCTGAGCCGGCATGACTCCATCTTCCATCTGGCCCGGGCCGCGGGCAAACGCACCGCAGCGGCGGCCTACCACTGGGTGAGCGAGCTCTACAACCAGAGCCCCTGGCTGGCGGCCCGCGATCGCTTCACTCACGATGAGCAACTGCCCATCCAGCACGGCTGCTTCTACTGGGATGACGGCTACCCCGACAGCCACCTGCTGATGGACGGCGAGTGGCTGCGCAGCCAGTACGACCCCGATTTTCTGCTGATCCACCCCATGGGGGTGGACGATGCGGGCCACCAGTTCGGCCTCCATTCCCGCCAGTACCGCAATCAGGCTCGCCGCATGGACAGCCTGCTTGCCGACCTGCTGCCCCAGTGGCTGGCAGAGGGGTATCAGGTGATGATCACCTCGGATCACGGCATGAACAACGATCTCAGCCATGGCGGCACCCTGGCCGAGGAGCGCACTGTGCCACTCTGGCTCTTTGGCGATGCGTTCGTCGAGCGCTGGCCGGATGGGGTGGCGATCGCCCAGACCCAGCTCTGCGCCCTGATGGCGGATCTGCTGGGAGTTCCCCACGACAAGCCGGCAGCCCCCCCGCTGCTCAAGGCGGCCTTTATGCGCGAGGTGCACTGATGATGCCTGCCACCACCGAGATCCTCGCGGATCAACAGGTGAAGCCACGCCGGGTGCGCCGCCACTGGCTGCCGGCCCTGGTGCTGCTGCCCTTTGTCCTCTTGATGATCTTGTTTCAGCTCGCCCCCATGGTGTGGGTACTGGTGGGCAGCGTCCAGACCCCTGATGGCTGGGGTCTCGACCATTACCGGGAGATTTTGAGCTCCCCCTTCTATCTGCAATCCTTCGGCAACTCCTTGCGCATCGCCGGCATCGCCAGCCTGGCGGGGCTCGCCATCGGCACCCTGGGGGCGGCGGCGCTGCGCCACAGCGGCGAGCGGGTCAAGCGGGTGCTGCTGGCCTTCGTCACCATGACCGGCAACTTCAGCGGCGTGCCGCTGGCGTTCGCCTTCATCATCGTGCTCGGCATCAATGGCGCGGTGACCCTGCTGCTCAAATCCTGGGGCCTCATCGATGGCTTCAACCTCTATTCGGGCAGCGGTCTTATCCTGATTTACACCTACTTCCAGATCCCCCTCGCCCTGCTGCTGCTCTACCCGGCGTTCGACGCCCTGCAGGAGGAGTGGCCCCAGGCCGCCGCCCTGCTGGGTGCGAGCAGGGGGCAGTATGTGTGGCACGTGGCGCTGCCGGTGCTGACGCCCGCCTTGCTCGGCACCCTGATCATCCTGTTTGCCAACGCGGTGGGAGCCTATGCCTCCGCCTATGCCCTCACCACCGGCAACTTCAATCTGGTGACCATCCGGGTGGCCAGTCTGGTCTCCGGCGACATCTTCCTCGAGCCCAACCTGGCGGCGGCACTGGCGGTGATCCTGATGGTATTGCTGGGGGTGGTGACGGCCGCCAACCAGTGGCTGCTGAAAAAGAGCTATGTGAACAAGGGGCAATCCCATGCATGATTTGACGCCGCGCTGGCCCAGATGGGTGCTGGGGGCGCTGGTCGCCACCCTGCTGCTGCCGCTGCTGGCCACCTTTCTCTACTCCATCTCCACCCGCTGGGGGGCGACCCTGCTGCCGGATGGCTTCACCCTCGACTGGTATCTCAAGCTGTGGGGCGACCCGCGCTTTCTGGCGGCCTTTGGCCGAAGCCTCTTGGTCTGCTTCGCCACCCTGCTGCTGGGGACCCTGGTGCTGGTGCCCACCGTGCTGGTGGTGGCCTACTACTTCCCCAGACTGGATCCCTGGATGAACCTCTTGATCCTGCTCCCCTTCGCGGTGCCGCCGGTGGTCTCCTCGGTGGGCTTGCTGCAGATTTACGCCGACGGCATCCTGCCCATCATCGGCACCCCCTGGATCCTGATCGGCACCTGGTTCACCGTGGTGCTCCCCTTCATGTACCGGGCGCTGGCCAACAGCCTGCAGGGGGTGCCGCTGAAAGATCTGATGGATGCCGCCCACCTGCTGGGGGCGAGCAGCGCCCGCGCCTTCCTGCTGGTGGTGATCCCCTGCCTGCGCAAGGGGCTGCTGGCAGCGCTGTTTCTCTCCCTCTCCTTCCTGCTCGGGGAGTTCGTGTTTGCCAACATGCTGGTGGGCACCCGTTACGAAACCCTGCAGGTCTACCTCTACAACATGCGTGCCACCTCGGGCCACTTCACCAGCGCCCTGGTGATGAGCTACTTCCTGCTGACCCTGCTGCTCACCTGGGCAGCCAACAGATTTCATCGGTGAATCAACATGTTCCATCTAGAAGTGAATCAACTGCACAAATCCTACGGCGACACCAAGGTGTTCGAGGGGATTGAATTCGGCATCCGCAAGGGGGAGCTGGTGACCCTGCTCGGCCCCTCCGGCTGCGGCAAATCCACCCTGCTGCGGGCCCTGGCCGGGCTCACCCCGGTGGATGGCGGTCAGGTGCGGGTGGCCGGTGAGGACATTACCTGGCAGGCACCCCAGAAGCGGGGCATCGGCATGGTGTTCCAGAGCTATGCGCTGTTTCCCAACATGACGGTGTGGGACAACGTCGCCTTCGGCCTCAAGATGAAGCCCCAGCCGGGGCGGGATCTCGCCGCCAGCGTGCAGGAGGCGCTGGCGCTGGTGGAGCTGACCGGCTTCGAGCGCCGCTATCCAAGCGAACTCTCCGGCGGCCAGCGCCAGCGGGTAGCGCTGGCTCGGGCGCTGGTGGTGCAGCCGCGGATCCTGCTGCTGGATGAGCCGCTCTCGGCGCTGGATGCCCGCATCCGCCGCAGCCTGCGCCAGCAGATCCGCGCGATCCAGCAGCGCCTCGAGCTCACCACCATCTTCGTGACCCACGATCAGGAGGAGGCACTGACCCTGTCGGACAGGATCTTCCTGATGAACAAGGGCTCCATCGTCCAGAGCGGCACGCCGGAGCAGATCTATACCCGTCCCGCCAGTGAGTTCGTGGCGGGCTTTATCGGCAACTACAACCTGCTGGATGGCGAGCAGGCCAAATCCCTGTTCGGCCCGCGCTTTCGCGGCAAGCTGGCGCTGCGGCCGGAGTCCATCACCCTGCTGCCCGCCGGGGCGGTCAGCCACGAGCCCAGCCTGCCCGGCATCGTTCGCCAGCAGCAGCTGCTCGGCAACGTCATCCGCTATCAGGTGGAGTGCGAGGCGGGGCTGTTGACGGTGGATTGCCTCAACCGCCGTGCCGGCGATCTGCTGCCGGTGGGCAGCGCCGTGACCCTGGTGGTGGCCCGGGATCAACTCTGTGAGGTAGCATAACGCCATGAATCCCATTCATTTTTCAGCCAGTACCCCGATGCTGGCAGCCAACCCGAGGAGCAGCCATGGCCCTGGCACTGTTTGATCTGGACGAGACCCTGATAGCGGGGGATTCCGCCAGCCTCTGGCTGGAGTACATGGTGGCCCAGGAGCTGGCCCCGGCGGGCATGGTGGCCGAGGAGCAGGCCATGATGTCCCTCTACCATCAGGGCAAGATGGACATGCACCAGTACATGGCCTTCACCCTGCAACCGCTGGCAGGCAGGACGCGCCAGTGGCTCGACTCCCTCTGCACACGCTTTGCCGAACAGGTGCTGCGGGAGCGCCTCTACCCCGAGGGGCTGGCCCGCATCGAGTGGCACCGCCAGCGTGGCGACGAGCTGGTGCTCATCTCCGCCTCCGGCGAGCATCTGGTGGCCCCCATGGCGCAGATGCTGGGGATGGATCACTGCGTGGCCATCCTGCTCGACGAGGAAGCCGGCATGCTGACCGGCCAGACCCGCGGCACCCTGAGCTTTCGCGAAGGCAAGGTGGCCCGCATCAACCAGCTCTTTGCCGGAAAGGAACACCTCTGGCAGGGGAGCTTCGGCTACAGCGACTCCCACAACGATCTGCCCATGCTGCGGGCGGTGAGCCATCCCCATGCGGTCAATCCGGCCCCCGCCCTGCGCCAGTGCGCCGAGGAGCTGGGCTGGCCCCTCTGGACCTGGCAGTTGCACCCTTGATCCGCGCAATGAAGAAGAGGCCCTCAGGCCTCTTCTTTGCTCAACATGCCATCCCCTGAGGGCGAGTCGTCCCGGGGAGCCAGGGGATCCACCATGTAGATGCGATTCTTGCCGTCACCCTTGGCGCGATAGACCTCGGCATCGACCATGGTCAGCAGGCTCCTGGCCCCAAGCCCGGGGGCACTCGCCACCAGGCCGCCGCTGAAGGTGATCCCAAGACCGGGTTCACGCCAGTGCAGGGAGGCCACCCCAATCCTGTACTGCTCCAGCAGCATCTGGCAGAAGTGGATATCGGGATTGGCAAACAGCACCACCAGCTCTTCCCCGCCATAGCGGCATACCCAGCCATGATCCCCCAGCAGCTTGGCGCCAAAGCTGGCCACCCGCTTGAGCACCACGTCCCCGGTCTGGTGACCATAGGTGTCATTGATCCGCTTGAAACCGTCCAGATCGATCATGGCCAGGCAGAAGCGGTCCTGATCGAGCAGCAGCCGATTCAACCGCTCGTCGAAGAAGCGCCGGTTGTAAAGGCCGGTCAGCTTGTCGAGGTTCGCCTGCTGGCGCACCTCGTGATAATCCTTGCTCACCTCCGCCAGCTCGGCATAGACGTGCCTGAGCTCGCGCATCCCTCCCTGGTGCACCTCGTCAGGCTGGGTCCGGCTGGCCCGGATCACGGTGGAGATCTCGTCCAGCATCCGCCTGAAATAACGGGACCAGATCAGTGCCAGCACCATGTAGAGCACGCTGGCCAGCACGATGATCCCGAGCACGTTGAGGGATGCGCTCGCCACCACCGCCTGGATGCTGGAGGCGGGCAACACGCTGATCAGCACCCAGTTGTGGTCCGGCAGGCGGCTGTAGGCCACGAACTGGCGAGACGCCTGATCCAGGAAGATGCCGTCCTCCCCGCTGAAGCGGGAGAGCCAGGTCGGGTGCGTCATGGGCTTGAGCAGTTGTGAGGGATCGGGGTGGGCCAGCACCTTGCCCGACTGGTTGACGATCATCTGGTAGCCGCTGTTCCACTGCCGGTTCAGCTGGGCGGAGAAGGGGGCCAGGATGGCATCCACCGCGAAGACCCCCCGCACCTTGCCCTCCTTGTCGGTGATGGCCCGCGCCAGGGCAATCACCAGCGTGCCGTTGGTGTAGTCGTAGTAGGGTTCGGTCCAGACCATCTTGCCCACATGCTGGCTGGCCAGCTGATACCAGGGGCGCACCCTGGGGTCGAAGTCCGCATCCGCCTGCCATTCGGGGTAGATCAGCATCTGGCGCTCGGCGGTGCCCACATAGATGTAGATGAGATCCGCCATCACCCCCTTGTAGAGACGCCACTCCCTGAGATAGGAGTCGGTGTTGCGCAGACGGGGGCCGCTGATGTCCTCCACCTTGACCTGGTCGTAGATGAGGGAGAACTGACGCTCCATCTCGTTCAGGTAGGGTTCGATGAAGACGTGGCGCAACTGGTGATTGGTGGCGAGCAGGCGCTGTTGCAGCTCTCGCTGCAGGCTGCGCTCCATGTGCAGGTAGTAGATGGCGCCCAGCATCAGGACGGGAATGAAGAGCAGAAGCAGGCCCAGGCGCATCCGTGCCACCAGGGACCAGGTCTTTTTGGAGACTGCTCGCTTATCCAACCCTGACTCCATGCTATCCCCTGACATCGTGTAGTGTCAGAATATCAGCCCCACCTGATGGCGTCCAAAGGGAAGCGCATCGGGTGGCCAACGAGAAGGAACTGGCCTGGATGTTGAAACCGGAACTGCTGACTGCCCTCCATTACTGCGCCGTGATCACCCTGACCGGTGCCATCACCTCGGAGTATTTCCTGTTCCGGCGCGGCATGTCCATCGAGCAGGTGCGCAAGCTGCTGCTGGCTGACAGCCTGGCCGCCCTGGCCCTGCTGCTCATCTTCATCACGGGCGTGCTGCTGGTGGTCGCCCATCCCCAGCCACCGGCCATCCTGTTTGCCAATCCGGGTTACCGCACCAAGCTGCTGATGTTCTTCGCCATGGCCATCAGCTTTGGCTACCCCAGCCGGCTGTTCCACCACTGGCGCCGATCCTTGCGCCAGGGACGGGCTCCCCTTGTCTCCACCCAGCAGCAGTTCTGGGTGATCTGGATCCTGAGGGGCAACCTGCTGCTGCTCGCCCTGCTGCCCCTGCTCGCCAAGCTGGCCAGCCGCTGATCCTGCCCTCGCCCGGCAACAAATGGCTGACGACAAACGCCCCTTCTCGCAGGTATCGTAATGGCGGGGCCCGAGTGCCGCCGAGACTCTTTCTCAGGGATGATTCCGTATGCGTTCAAACATGATGTTATTGATGGCCGCCGCCATCTGGGGGCTGGGCTTCGTCGCCCAGCGCCTGGGGATGGATCACATGGGGCCCTTCACCTTCAACGGCCTGCGCTTCCTGCTGGGCGCCCTCTCCCTGCTGCCGCTCTTGTGGTGGCTCAAGTCACGCCAGCCGCCCCAGCCTGCCGGTGATCACCGCCTGCTGCTGACCGGGGGCCTCATCGCCGGCACCGTGCTCTTCTCCGCCGCCTCCCTGCAACAGGTGGGGCTGCTCTACACCACGGCCGCCAAGGCGGGCTTCATCACTGGCCTCTACATCATTCTGGTCCCCGTCATCGGCCTGGCCCTGCGCCACAAGACCGGGGCCAACACCTGGGTAGGCGCCCTCATCGCCATGGCCGGGCTCTACTACCTCAGCGTCACCGAGGAGTTCACCATCGGCTACGGCGATCTGCTGCAAGTGATCGGGGCCCTGTTCTGGGCCGTGCACCTGCTGGTGCTGGATCACTACTCGAACCGGGTCGCCCCCATTCGTCTTGCCGGGGTGCAGTTCGTGGTGTGCGGCCTGCTCAGCCTGGCCACGGCCTTCGTCATCGAGACCCCGACGGCGAGTGGTGCCGTGGCGGGCTGGCAGGCGCTGCTCTACGCCGGTCTGGTCTCGGTCGGCATCGGCTATACCCTGCAGGTGGTGGGGCAGCGCGGTGCCCATCCGGCCCACGCCGCCATCATCCTCAGCCTGGAGACGGTGTTCGCCGCCATCGGCGGTGTCCTGCTGCTGGGGGAACATCTGGACGAACGGGCCGTGGTCGGCTGCGCCCTGATGCTGGCGGGGATGCTCATCTCCCAGATCCGCCTGCGCTGGTGGTGGAAGTCCCGCCGCAACAAGGTGCCCAGCCAGTCCTGATATCTGCGGTGGTCATTGACCCCAAATAAAACGAGGCGCCCTTGGGCGCCTCGTTTTATTGCCGCCTGCCTAGCGCACACTGGAGCAGAAGCTCACGTCATCCCGCAGGGGGTCATTGCTCACGCTGTGATAGAGCTCGAAGCAGGGGCCGTCCCCAAAGGCGAGCCCGGCCGCGACGATATCGCCGATGTGCTCCTGCCAGCGCTCCCCGTACTGGCTGCGATCCGTGATGAGATAGCGGGACTGGGCGTAGCGTCCGGCGGGGATGAGCTGAATTTCCACCTCCCCCGCCCCCAGGGTACCTACCGGCACGCTGATGCCGATGTCGGTGCGGCACTGGGCCGGCGGCGTCACCTCGGGGTTGTCGTGGTAGATGAAGATCCACTCTCCCCCTTCCAGGCCACGGGGCGCGGCCCACTGGTGAAGGCGATGGCAGACGGCGTCATACCCTTCGCCATAGGGGCCGGTCACGCGGATATAGGCCAGGGTGCGGGCGTCCATCTCGACGGTGTTCATGGTGTTGCTCCTTGCTGATGAGTGGCCTTCAGCATAAGGGAGTGCCCCTTGCCATGCGTGTCCTTCCTTGCGATCCAGGTGTCCGTTCTTGCCCTTGTCGCGGCGAAACGCCCCCGGAGTGCAACCATAGTGACGACGAAACGCCTTGGCGAAAGCCTGGGAGCTGCCAAACCCCGCCCCCAGAGCGATGGCGGTGACGCTGGCATCGGTGTAGCAGAGCTGCCAGGCCGCCCGCTGCATCCGCAGGCGGCGGCACATCTCGCCGGGGGCCTCCCCCACCACGGCGGTGAATACCCGGTGGAAGTGGTAGAGGGAGAGGCAGGCGCGACTCGCCAGCGCCTCGATGGAGAGATCCGGATTCTGCTCCAGTGCCCGCAGCACCGGCGTCAGGCGCTCGCGATAGTCGATCATCGGCGCACCCTGGCCATGTAGAGGGCATCCACCAGCACCCCATGACGCAGGCCGTAATCCCGGGCTACGCCCTCCTCCACAAAGCCCGCCTTGCGATAGAGGGCCAGGGCCGCCTGATTGTCGGCCCAGACCGTCAGCTCCACCCGCGTCAAGCCGAGCCAGTTGTCCGCCAGATCCAGCGCAGCCTGCATCAGGGCAGTGCCCACCCCGCGCCCGGCCCAGTCATCGTGTACCGCCATGCCGATGCTCGCCACGTGGCGGCGACGGGGGGCCGGCTCCACCATCAGAACCAGCGCACCCGCCACCTCCCCCTCCCACTCCGCCAGCAGGCTGTAGATGCCATCCCGCGGGGTCAGCTTCTGCTCCCACTGCTGCAGGGAGGGGAAGGGAAGTTGCAGGGTGCCCGCCTGGGCATGGGGCATGGCGTGAAGATCCCGCAGGGCGGCGGCATCTTCCGGCCCGGCGCGGCGAATGGTGATGGACATGAGACCTCCTGATTGGCTGAATCCCATCTTGCCGCAAGGCTGGCGTCTGTTTCCACCCCCATCAGCGAAACCAATCAAAGGGTTAGGCACACTCCATTGGAGCCGCTCCCCCACTTCCCCTAGTCTGGCGACTCATCACAAGGAGACCCGCCATGACCGACAAGACCCTGCGCAGCGCCAACGGCGCCCCCGTTGTCGACAACAACAACAGCCTCACCGCCGGCCCCCGCGGCCCCGTCCTGATGCAAGACATCTGGTTGATGGAGAAACTCGCCCACTTCGACCGCGAGCGCATTCCCGAGCGGGTGGTGCACGCCAAGGGCTCGGGCGCCTACGGCACCTTCACCGTGACCCACGACATCAGCGCCTTCAGCAAGGCCGACCTGTTCAACGCTGTCGGCAAGCAGACCCCGGTGTTCCTGCGCTTCTCCACCGTGGCCGGCGAGAAGGGGGCCGCCGACGCCGAGCGTGACGTGCGCGGCTTCGCCCTCAAGTTCTATACCGAGCAGGGCAACTGGGATCTGGTGGGCAACAACACCCCGGTCTTTTTCATTCGCGATCCCCTGAAATTCCCCGACTTCATCCACACCCAGAAGCGGGATCCCCGCACCAACCTGCGCAGCGCCACCGCCGCCTGGGACTTCTGGTCCCGCCACCCGGAATCCCTGCATCAGGTCACCATACTGTTCAGCGATCGCGGCATTCCCAGGAGCCTGCGGGAGATGAACGGCTACGGCAGCCACACCTTCAGCTTCATCAACTCGGCCAACGAGCGCTTCTGGGTCAAGTTCCACTTCAAGACCGAGCAGGGCCACCGCTTCTACACCGATGAAGAGGCGGCCACCGTCGTCGGTCAGGACAGAGAGACCAGCCAGGCGGATCTGTTCAACGCCATCGAGCGGGGGGACTTCCCGCGCTGGAAGGTCTATGTGCAGGTGATGCCAGAGGCCGAGGCCCAGACCTACTCGATCCACCCGTTCGACCTCACCAAGGTATGGCCCCACAAGGACTACCCGCTCATCCCGGTGGGCGTGCTGGAGCTCAACCAGAACCCGGACAACTACTTCGCCCACGTGGAGCAGGCCGCCTTCACCCCGGCCAACGTGGTGCCCGGCATCGGCTTCTCGCCGGATCGCATGTTGCAGGGGAGGCTCTTCTCCTACGGTGACACCCAGCGCTACCGCCTCGGCGTCAACCACGGCCTGCTGCCGGTCAACGCCCCGCGCTGCCCGTTCCACCACGGCGCCCACCGCGACGGCGCCATGCGGGCGGACAGCAACGGTGGCGCCAGCCCCAACTACCAGCCAAACCGCTTCGGCACCCAGCAGCCGAGCGAGCAGCACGAACCGGCCCTGACTCTGGAAGGGGCTGCCCTGCACTACGATTTTCGCGACTACGACAGCGACTACTACAGCCAGCCGGGGGATCTCTTCCGCCTGATGGACGAGGGGCAGCGTGCCCGCCTCGCCGCCAACCTGGCCCGCTCCCTCATCAATGTGGAGGATGACGCCATCGTCGCGGCCCAGCTCAGGCACTTCGAGCAGGCCGACCCCGAGTACGCCAAGCGGGTCGAGCTGGCCCTGGCCGCCCTGCAACGCTGAGTCGCAGGCAGCCAACCTCTGCAAAAGCAAAACGGGGGCCTGATGGCCCCCGTTCTCGCATGACGGTCTTTGATGAATGAAAAACGCAGCCCGAGGCTCCGATTTCAATGCCGTATCCATCCCGGCCGCAGCGCCCTCGCGCGCTTCCCTCCCTTGCCAACAAGGGTTTTACCGCCAGCTTACGGCGGCAACGACGTTGTGCACTGGCAGAGCGGCACCATTATCCACCTGTGGTAATAAACCTGCCTGCGGTAATGCACGTTTAGTCACCAATAAAAACGGAGCCCGAGGCTCCGATTTTAATGCGGTATCAATCCCGGACGGAACGCGCTTCGCGCTCTTCCCGCTCCCTTGCCAACAAGCGTTTGTACCACCAGCTACTGCGACGACGTTGTGCATTGGAAGAGCGACGAGCCATTGCTTAGATCCCAGTCAAGAGAAGAAAGAGCCGCATTATGCGATAGAGATCACGCCCGTGTCTGTAGCTGGATCAAGAAAAGGCTCACTGGCCCACCCGGATCGTCCGCTGGTTGCCCTCCGGTTCACCACTCTGTGACGGCGTCGTCACCTCTCGCCAGATCAGGGGACCATTGGTCTCCATCGCCTGTTGCGGCGCGCACTCCAGCCAGAGCTCCCCCTGCTGGATACGGGCCCCCTGGGAGTATTTCTGATCCTGATACCAGCACACCCGCTCGGGCAGCGAACCAAGGGGCAGCACCAGCTCGGTGCCCACCGAGTGGCTGAGGGTGTTGGACGCCGGGGCGGCCAACGCGGGGAAGAGCCAGCCAAGGGCCAGCAGACAACCTGCACAACGGATCATGGGAATTCCTGTCACGGGGGAGTGAAAGTGTAAAGCGACCAGCAGAGCCCTCGACTTGACCAATAAATGTCGGCTCATCTGGCATTCCGGAAGCAATATGATAGCCTGCCTGCGCCCGCCAAGGCCTGTCAGGGTTCTGCCGTGGGCCCCCACCGGCATCGCCGGGATGCGGTAATGAATAACCCTTAATAATCAGATAATTAACTGGATATGTTGTCAATGCGTATCATGCCGTTGCTCAAGGCTGCCTGCCTGAGCCTGATGTTGTCCGCCTGTGTCGCCCCCCTGCTGATGATGAGCCCCACCAGCCAGCTGATGTGGGCCCTGCTCAAGCCGCTGGTCGGTTTCGATCCGAACGAGGCCAACCTGTTCGAGCAGCCGCTGATCAAGGACAGAATGACCGCCATGCTGGGGCCCAACTACGAGAGCACCATGCAACTGCTCAAGACCGCCGACGAGCTGCAACAGGAGGGACCGCTCTTTTACGTGGTCTCCCGCTACGCCCCCGTGCCGGACGTAGCCAAGCAGGCCGGCATGGTCTGGAACGCCGACACCAACCAGCTCGCCGTCATGGTGCAAAAAGGTGACGGGGCGACCCAGGTCTTCGGGGAAAACCTGACGGCCGCCACCCCGACCTGGCCCAGCGCCATGCAGGGCTGGCAGTCCCAGGCCACCCCGGCCGCCACGGCCCTGACCGGTGCCGGTCAGGGGCTCACGGGCGCGGGCAGTTCTCTGCTGGGCACCATGATGGGGGGCCTGCAACAGAGCGCCAGCAAGGCCCTGTCCGACTCCACCAGACAGGTGATCGGCAGTGCCGCCACCACGGCGCAGCAACAAGCGACCAAGGCGGCGGGCGACTCGGCCAAACAGGCCGCCAGCAGCGCAGCGACCATCAGTGCCGCCACCACGGCGCAGCAGCAAACCGCCAAGGCGGTGAGCGACAGCGCCAAGCAGGCCGCCAGCAGTGCCGCCGCCATCAGTGCCGCAACCACGGCGCAGCAGCAAGCCGAAAAGGCGGTGAGCGACACCGCCAAACAGGCCGCCAGCAGCGCAGCGACCATCAGTGCCGCAACCACAGCGCAGCAGCAAGCCACCAAGGCGGTGAGTGACACTGCCAAGCAGGCCGTCAGCAGCGCCGCCGCCATCAGTGCCGCCACCACGGCGCAGCAGCAAGCCGCCAAGGCGGTGAGCGACAGCGCCAAGCAGGCCGTCAGCAGCGCAGCAACCATCAGTGCCGCGACCAGTACGCAGCAGCAAGCCGCCAAGGCGGTGAGCGACAGCGCCAAACAGGCCGCCAGCAGTGCCGCCGCCATCAGTGCCGCCACCACAGCGCAGCAGCAAGCGACCGAGGCGGTGAGTGACAGCGCCAAGCAGGCCGCCAGCAGTGCCGCAACCACGGTGCAGCAACAGGGCGAGAAGCGGGAAGCGACTTCCGGCACCCTGAGCGATCAGGCCAGGGCGGATGCCGAAGCGGAGCTGGAAAAACTGCTTAACTGACTTTTTTAAGCGTCATGCCACCATAAAAACAGGCCATCACATGATGGCCTGTTGTTTATCTGACCCGTAGCAGGGGAAGATCAGAAATAGCGGTCCTGCTCGGTGGGCTTGGTACCCTTCTCTTCGCTGTGCTCGATGGCGGTGCGGATAAGGTCGACGCCGGCCCGGATGATCAGCACCCCCATGTTGACCAGCTTGACGCAGACCCACATGAAGGTGATGAGCAGGATCAGCTTGAGCACCGTCTGGAATGCCTCCAGGAAGTTCTGCTCCAGCTGGGCGGTGAGCCCGTTGGCGCTGCTCATCAGCCAGGTGTACACCTCGCGCACGAAGGGGATCCGGCTCGGCATCTCCAGCACGTCCAGCGCAGCAGGCAGGGCCTGGAAGATGACGATGCTGCCAAACAGTATCAGGATGACGCCGATGGCAATCCCCAGAAAGAAACCGAACTGTCGCATGAAGAGCCCCACAATGTAGTGAATGAGAAGAACAATAGCCGCCAATACTAGGGACTGCCCGCGCAGACGGCAATCCTTGCGTCCCCGACAGGGTGGTGCCCCCTGCAAGCCATTGCCCGGCCGTCTGATTTCTGTGACCCTTGTCCCCACTCCTTGCCCCTGGGTGTCATCATGTTTCGAGTCGTCTTCTGCCTGCTGCTGTTGCTGGGCGGTGCCCTGCCCGCCTCCCGCGCCGAATCCCCTCCCTCTGCGGCCGCCTGCGTGATCCGCCACCAGCAAGGGATCCTGCTGGTGCAGGACAGGCTCTCCTCGCGCTACAGCCTGAGCGGCGGCTACATCGACAGGGGGGAGACCCCGGAGCAGGCGGCCCTGCGCGAGCTGTTCGAGGAGACCGGCCTGCAGGGTCGCGTCACCGGCGAGCTGGGGCGCTGGCAACGGGCCAGGGTGTTCGCCTGCCAGACCCTGGAACCCCTGCGGGTCCAGCGAGGGACGGGGTTTGTCTCCCTGCTCCAGGCCCCGGATCTCGGTGGCGAGATCCTGAATGCTAGGCTGATCGCGGCCGCCGACCTGCCCCCTGACCAGCGTCGCTTCCCGGCGCAGCTCGACTGGATAGCCCCGAGGCTGGCCGAGGTGCCCGAGAGCCAGGTGCTGTGGGTGACGGATTTCAGCGACGCGGCCAGTGAGCTGCACCGCGCCGAGTTGCCGCTGATCCAGCGCCTGCAACAATGGCTCGGGCCGGATGCGCTCTGGCCAAGGGCGGGCAATCTGCTGGGCTCGGCCCCCTTCCAGCTGGCGCTGCTGCCCTTGCTGCTGCCCCTGCTCGGCTGGTCCAGGCTGCGCCATCTGCTGTTTGCCATGGTGCTGCTCACCCTGGTGGTGAACCTGCTCAAGGCGGGCATCGGCTGGCCCAGGCCCTTCCACCTGCAACCCGAGCTGGCCCGCCAGAGTGCCCAGGGCTTCGGCATGCCGAGCGGCCACGCCGCCTCGACCCTGCTCTACTGGGGCCTGTTGCTTGGCTGGCTGCCGGCGCTGCGGGCCTGGCAGGGGGCCTTGCTGGCCCTGTTGCTGGCCGGCGTGGCCGGGCTGGCCCGGGTCTGGCTGGGGGTCCACTTCCTCTCGGATGTGGTGGCCGGCCTTGCTCTGGGGGCCCTGCTGCTGGCACTGCGCGCCCCGCTGGCGAAGCTGGCGGCACGCCCGCTCCCCTGGGCCGGGCTGCTCATCGCCAGCGCCCTCTCGGCCTGGCTCACCCAGTCCACCGCCCTGGCCGGGCTTGCCATGTTCACCCTGGGGCTGGTATCGGGTAATCTGCTATCACTCGAACGGAGCCCCACCCCCGCCCTGCCCGCCGCGCTGCTGACCCTGGCAGGGGGGCTGGTCGTGGCAGGGCTCCTGTTCCTGGTGCCCGCGCTCACCAGCAGCTCTCTGCTGATCCTCGCGGGACAAGGGTGGCTCTTTGGCTGCCTGGGGTTCTGGCTCAGCGCCGGGCTCTGGTGGTCGTTGTCCGCTATCCGTCACGGTGCCCGAACCGGGCGCTCAACCCCTCGTTAAGGGAATGCCATGAATATGAAAAAAGTGGATTTGGCCAAGATCACCCTGGGCTTGCTGTTCCTCAGCCTGCTCATCATCTCGTGCTTCATGGTCTTGCGCCCCTTCCTGCCCGCCCTGGTGTGGTCGACCATGATCACCATCGCCACCTGGCCCCTGATGCAGATGGCCCAGCGCCTGCTGTGGGGCAAGCGCACCCTGGCGGCCTTGCTGATGACCAGCATCTTGCTGCTCATCTTCGTCATTCCCCTCTTCATGACGCTGGCCAACGTGGCGGAGAAGGCCCCCATGCTCATCGAGCTGGGCACCGAGCTCAGCCAATCCCCGCCCCCCGAGCTGCTCTGGTTGCAGCAAGTGCCCCTGGTGGGCGACAAGCTCTATGAGTTCTGGCAGCAGATCCTCGCGAGCGGCGGCCAGGTGTTGTTCACCAAGCTGGCCCCCTACTTCGGCCAGACCGCCCGCTGGCTGGCGGCCCAGGCGGGCAACCTCGGCCTGCTGTTCGTCCACTTCCTGCTGACCGTGGCCATCTGCGGCCTGCTCTACCACTCGGGGGAGAAGGCGGCAGAAGGCATTCGCCGCTTCGCCCACCGTCTGGCGGGCCAGCGCGGTGACAATGCGGTGGTGCTCGCCTCCCAGGCCATCCGTGCCGTCGCCATGGGGGTGGTGGTGACCGCCCTGGTGCAATCCTCGGTGGCGGGCCTGGGCCTGCTCATCGCCGGCATTCCCTATGTCATGGTGCTGGTGGTACTGATGTTCCTGTTGATCGTCGCCCAGATAGGCCCCTTCCCGGTGCTGCTGGCCAGCGTCGGCTACCTCTACTGGAGCGGGGACACCACCTGGGGCACCTTCCTGCTGGTCTGGTCCCTGCTGGCGGGCACCATGGACAACTTCCTGCGTCCCTTCCTCATCAAGCGCGGGGCCGACCTGCCCCTCATCCTCATTCTGGTGGGGGTCATCGGCGGCTTGCTGGCCATGGGGATCATCGGTCTCTTCATCGGCCCCGTGGTACTGGCGGTGGGCTACACCCTGCTGGATGCCTGGATCAAGGAAGATGACCAACCGGCGAGCGCTCTGGTGGAGCCGCCCAAGGCGCCGTGACGATTCATTCATCCCCGATGCAAAGAGCCGCCCCAGGGCGGCTCTTTTGTTTATTACCGTCCCATGCAGGTTCGATGAGCGAAGCGTAATCGGACGATCGAGATGCCGCTGTCCGGTGTGTCCATGAATCAGCGGCATCTGTCTGCAGGGAAATATTGTATGGAGATGGTATTCACCTGACAGTTGCCCACAAAAGGGAGTGGTCATACGGCTTCAAACCGGATAACAAAACGGTACCCCTACCGTGTTATCCGGAGTCACCGTATGACCACCAACGAGAAAGTAGCACGTCGCAAACTCAGCCTGCTAGAGCTCGCCAAAGAGCTCAATAATGTCAGCAAAGCCTGCAAGCTCATCGGCTACAGCCGTCAGCAGTTCTACGAAATTCGCCGTAATTACCAGACCTATGGCGCCGAGGGATTGCTCGACAAATTGCCCGGCTGTAAAGGGGCTCATCCCAATCGGGTCGCTCCCGAGATTGAACAGGCCATCCTCGATTACTCCCTCACCAGACCAACTCATGGCCCGCTGCGGGTCGCGCAAGAACTGGCTCTGCAAGGCATCAATGTCAGTGCAGGCGGTGTGCGTGGCGTGTGGCAACGTCACGACTTGCTCTCCAAGCATGACCGCTTGTTGCGCCTCGAGAAAACCCATAGGGAACAGACGATTGAGCTCAATGACGAGCAGATCCGCCTGCTCGAGCGCTTCAGCCCCGAGTTTCGCGAACGCCAAATTGAGGTTCACTACACCGGGGAACTGGTGGCGGTCGACACCTTCTTCGTCGGCGCACTCAAGGGGGTAGGCAAGGTGTATCTGCAAACCGTGCTGGACTGCTACAGCCGCCACGCCTGGGGACGGCTCTACACCAGCAAGCTGCCGGTGACCTCGGTTCATGTGCTCAACGAAACGGTCCTGCCGTTCTTCGAAGCCCATGAGGCTCGGGTCTATACCATCTTGTCGGACAACGGGCGCGAGTTCTGTGGGCGCCCTGACCATCATCCCTACGAGCTGTTCCTGCAACTGGAGGGGATTGAGCACCGGACCACCAAGGTACGCAGGCCGCAGAGCAATGGCTTTATCGAGCTGTTGCACCGCACACTGCTGGATGAGCACTTCCGTATCAAGGGGAGGACGACCTGGTATGAGTCGGTAGAACAGATGCAGACAGACCTGGATAGCTACCTGGAACACTACAACACCGAGCGGCCACATCAGGGCAGGATGATGGAGGGTCAGACCCCCTACAGCATGTTCAAGAAGGGTCTGAAATTGATACCGAAGGAAGTGCGCACTAAAGTAGCGTAAACAAGACACCGGTTTGAGGCCGGTGTCAGGTGATAACTAGATCTGTACAGGATCTGAAACAACAAACAAAGCCTGACGTTTCAATCTGAAACGAGCGGATGGGGAAGATCCGGGAAAGTGTTAGCCGCCTCACAGCCATGAAAAAGGGCCCCGCAGGGCCCTTCTCGATAGCGTGAGGATTAGATGGCCCAGCCACCGGCGTAGAAGATCACCAGGGCCACGGCGATGATGACGGTGCCGATGTTGAGCTTCTTCCACTCGGCGGCAAACAGGCGGCCGACCACCAGGGCCACGAAGCCTAACATGATGCCGGTGACGATGTTGCAGGTGAGCACGATGAAGACGGCGCACAGCATGCCGGAGAGGGCATCGACCGAGTCGTTGAAGTCCAGCTTGGTGACGTTGCCCAGCATCAGCAGGCCCACATACATCAGGGCCGGTGCGGTGGCGTAGGCCGGTACCAGATAGCTCAGCGGGGAGAGGAAGATCATCAGCAGGAAGAGCACGCCGACCAGGGTGGCGGTCAGACCTGTCTTGCCGCCGGCAGCTGTCCCTGCGGCGGATTCGATGTAGACGGCTGCCGGAGCACCACCTACCACGCCCGCCACCATGCTGCTGACGGAGTCCGCAGTCAGGGCCTTGCCACCGCTGATGATGTGACCACGCTCGTTGATGAGGCCAGCCTGACCAGCCACGGCACGGATGGTGCCGGTGGCGTCAAACACGGCGGTCATCACCAGCGCCAACACGGTCGGAATCACCACCGGATTGAGGGCGCCCAGCAGATCCATGCTGCCCACCAGGGAGCCATTCTCGCCACTCAGGCTCGGCATGGCGAAGAAGCCCTGCCAGGTCACTTTCGGATCGAAGATGAGGCCGAGGATGGAGATGGCGATGATCACCATCAGGATGCCGCCCGGCACCTTGCGGCGCTCCAGGCCGAAGATGGCAGCCAGACCCAGCACCGTCATGATGACCGGGAAGGCAGTGATCTCGCCGAGCTGCACCGGCAGGCCAGCCCCTTCATTCTTGATCACCATGCCGACCCCGTTGGTGGCGATCAGCAGCAGGAACAAGCCGATACCGATGCCGGTACCGTGGGCGATGCCGGAGGGAAGGTTGTCCAGGATCCACTGGCGCACGCCGGTGACGCTGATCAGGGTGAACAGCACCCCCATCAGGAAGATAGCGCCCAGCGCGACCGGAATGCTCAGCCCCTGACCCAGCACCAGGCTGAAGGCGGTAAAGGCGGTGAGAGAGATGGCACAACCGATGGCCATCGGCAGCTTGGCCCAGAGCCCCATCAGCAGGGAGCCGAAGGCGGCGATCAGACAGGTGGCCACAAACACCGGGCCCTGCTCAAAACCGGCTGCGCCCAGCATGTTCGGCACGACGATGATGCTGTAGACCATCGCCAGGAAGGTGGTCAACCCGGCCAGCAGCTCCTGTCGCACCGTGCTGCCACGCTGGCTGATGGAGAAATAGGAATCCAGAAACCCGCCATTGCCGGCGCGGGCCGTCGTTTGTTGCGTTGCCATAGTTCATCCTGAAAGTGTGAAGGAAATCGTTTGCTTGCTGGCGCGCAAAATAGCAAGAATTTGGCGAGATTGCAGCGGATAAGCCCCCATTTCCCCGAAGTTTTTCATAAAAGGGCTCGTTGGAGGCCTCATTCTCCATGAGAGCGGCCCATCCCAAGCTTCTACACTCCCCCCGGTGTCAGAATAGTTGTCGCCTAATCTGAATAATCTAAATGTGAAGACCGGGGGCGGATAAAGAGTGTCGAATGGCTCGTTATTCAAGTGAGCGCAAGGCTGCTTTGCTCAAGAAGCTGCTGCCGCCCATCAATATGTCG
>NZ_JAGKRI010000173.1:0-1823 GCF_017939255.1 Aeromonas sp. Prich7-2 | reverse complement strand
TAAGAAGTTGCTTGAGGTACTGGGTTGCATTGATAATAGTCATGGCTTCGGGCGTGTCGGTTTTTTTTTGCGATTAAATCAGATCACAAACGAAGCCTTTTTTCTATCTATTTCAATTGGTTGTAGCTAAAGATCCTGTACATGAAGGGGATGTAGAGTTTGAGCCTTGCCCTATAGAAAATGTCATTAAATTGGCAAAAAAATGCTTTGAAAAAATATCGCCTACCCACATAGAATTTGATATTACTAGCAGTAATGAGTTTATTTGCAGTAATGTGCAAGGGGAGCATATATCGTCTCTTGTACAAACGCTGATCAATTGCTTTAATAACGCTATAAAATATGGAACTAGTAAAAATAACATCAATATTAAGATTGATAATATATGTAAAGAAAGTTATAAAATTTCAGTATTTAATACTGTTCCACAATATAAGATTGATGAGTTAAATTCTGGGGCTTTGTCTGAACTTAAAGTTAAGTTATCAAAAATGAAATCAGATGAACTTCTTGCTAAAGAAGGGGGGTCCGGTTTATATAAATCAAAATACGATCTACAACGATGCTCTAAGCAATTTGAATTGTCGGTAGATCTATGTGATGGGGTCTTTACAGTGGACGTATCATATCATGCTGAAAATACTAACAGTTGAAGACAATATGCATAAGCGGCAAAGTTTGATAAAAGTCATAAGTGATATAGGTGTCTTAAGTGATGAGGCTTATTCTTTTACAAGTGCTTGGATAAAGCTGCAAAATAATGACTATGATTTAGTTCTGCTAGACATGAGTTTACCTACATTTGATAAGACAGATGCAAATACTGGCGGAGCATTTCGAGTTTTTGGTGGTAAAGAGCTTGCTAGAAAAATGTTTAGACGTAATATCACTACGCCATTTCTATTCGTGACACAATATAAAAATTTCAGTGAAAACAAAAGCACACATTCATTTGACTCACTGAAAAATGAACTTTTGAATAATTATCATGAACAATGTAAAGGTTTCATTTTATATAGCAATTCTAATAGTGATTGGAAAGAAGAAATTGAACGTGTAATAATGGGGCTTAGTCAGTGAGAATCATAATTGTTGATGATGACAGTCAGCGTGCAAATGAAATTGCAATGGCTTTGTCTAAGGCCAAGATTTGTGATATTGAACAAGTAGATATCTCATACAATACACAATCAGCGAGAAAAAGAATGTCAGTTACATGTTATGACATTCTAATTCTTGATGTAATTCTTCCTAAAAGGAATGAACTTCCTACAGCTAAAAATGGTTTAGCTTTTCTTAAAGAGATTACGCATCGCTCCCAGTTAGAAAATGAAAAGCGGAGAATATATAAACCTGGTTTTATTATTGGTATAACGGCTGATGCTGATGACATTATTAGCTATCGAGAGGAGTTTAATTCTTTTTGCTTCTCAATTATAGAAGCAACATATAAAAATATTGGATGGAAATCAACATTAATAAACGCGATTCAATACCAGCAATCATCAAAAATCAATAGTGATGTATCAAATATTAAAAAAGTATGTGTGACTGTTCATGGAATTGAATCATTGGGGTTATGGCAACAAAAGTTTAAGAAGTTAATATCCTCACATAGTAACCGTTCACCGGGAGGATGTTGACAACAACTCTTCCGGGAGCGGGTAGTCTGTTTTCTCTCATGTACAGAACCTTAAGCGGCAAGCGAATTAATAATACCGTCTAACGTGTTGTTTTGCTTGGATTTTCTCTGCCTACTCTTTTTGCCGTTTTTGGATAAATACACCATTGCCCACTCCAACTTCTCTGTTATTTCCTGCCAC
>NZ_JAGKRI010000172.1:0-293 GCF_017939255.1 Aeromonas sp. Prich7-2 | reverse complement strand
CGGTCCAGACTCCTACGGGAGGCAGCAGTGGGGAATATTGCACAATGGGGGAAACCCTGATGCAGCCATGCCGCGTGTGTGAAGAAGGCCTTCGGGTTGTAAAGCACTTTCAGCGAGGAGGAAAGGTCAGTAGCTAATATCTGCTGACTGTGACGTTACTCGCAGAAGAAGCACCGGCTAACTCCGTGCCAGCAGCCGCGGTAATACGGAGGGTGCAAGCGTTAATCGGAATTACTGGGCGTAAAGCGCACGCAGGCGGTTGGATAAGTTAGATGTGAAAGCCCCGGGCTCAA
>NZ_JAGKRI010000171.1:0-924 GCF_017939255.1 Aeromonas sp. Prich7-2 | reverse complement strand
GGAGAGGAAAATCTCTTTTCGGGTCTGACGGCGCTTAGTGCTGAATTCACTATCGGCGAAGGTGAGTTGATGGCTCATGATGTCCCTCTGGGATGCGCTCCGGATGAACATGATGATCTCATATCAGGAACTTGTTCGCACCTTCCCTAGATCTAGCCGAACCAATGATGTCATATAAGCTCAAGATTGTGAGATAAAACCCTCCCAAATGATTGATCATCAATATAACCCGCATGATCATTTTTACGCATATTTTTTATCTGACTCAGCACAGTAAAAAAGCACTCCTCACATAGATGCACCTCATATGCCGCACCATCATTTTTCGAACCATAACCCCATTTTGCAGTCAGGGCTCCAAACTGAGGATTATACAAATTTGGGTTCATATGTGGGGTTGTGCTTTTATGGCATACGTCACACTGAATATCAGCTATAACCTCAACCTCTTTTGTGGTCATTATTTTCATCGAACACTCGCGATACATGTAGAGTAATGGACGAATAGGGAAGGTGCGAATAAGTACCCTATGCGCCAAAACTAAGGAAAGTGCGAACAAGTATCCCACGAACAAAAAATGAAAATTTTAGTCATTTAATATCAATGGGTTACCAGTAAATGCTCTCGTGCCATATGACTTATTCGCACCTTCCCTAAAAAGTTTAGCCATTTAATATCAATAATTTAGAATGGTGTGTTTTTGTGCCAAGTGACTTGTTAGCACCTTCCTTAGCGTTATCGGTAGCGTGAAATGAAATCCTGGCTGCTGGCTGGCAACGATTGTCAGCTGACAACGGGGTGATCAGCTCATCAGAACCATCAGGCATTAGCGTTATCGGTAGCGTGAAATGGAAATCTGGCTCCAGCGAACTCGATTGTCAGCTGACAACGGGGTGAGCAGCTCATCAGAACCATCAGGCATT
>NZ_JAGKRI010000170.1:0-293 GCF_017939255.1 Aeromonas sp. Prich7-2 | reverse complement strand
CGGGCCAGCGCGGCGTCGATATTCGCCATTTTTTCCTGATAGGCTGGGTCTTTTATCCGCAAGGTCGGCACGGGCCTGCGCCAGACAATGCCCATACGAGGTAACCATCGGCGGAGCGTGGAGGCTGCCACATTGAGCCCTGTTAATCGATTGATTTTTATAGCCAATAGTTCAGTACACCAACGGCTGCGCTGATAACCAAAATCTTGCGGAGAAAACTGCATGAGCAGCACCAGTAAGGTGACAATCTTGGCGATAGGTAAGACTGGGGCACGGCCAGCCGGTAAGGCTTC
>NZ_JAGKRI010000018.1:0-40081 GCF_017939255.1 Aeromonas sp. Prich7-2 | reverse complement strand
TGGTCACGCTCTTACTTTGCGGGCTCTTGCGGCGGAGCACCGTTGGAGGTGATCAAGCAATACATTCAAAACCAGCGGGGCTGACGCCCCGGCGAAATTCCCCTCCCACCTACGTCGGAGGGAGTCCCCTTTCGCATTTAAGATGGGTCACAAGCTCGACTACATCGTCAAGCGGGGCCTGGGGGGCGTCATGTTCTGGGAGATGGCGGGGGACTATGACTTCGACGCCGCGAAGAACGAGTACGTGATGGGCAGCACCCTCACCAGCCTCGCCTACGAGAAGTTCAGCAAGGCCGACAAGGCGGCCCTGAAGCAGAACGATCTGCCGGCTCCGGCTGCCCAGCTCGACATCGGCGTGAGCCTCTCCGGCTTCAAGGAAGGGGACTCCAACTACCCGATCAACCCGACCCTCAAGCTCACCAACAAGTCGACCCAGACCATTCCGGGCGGCACCCGCATCGAGTTCCTGGTCCCCACCTCCACCTCAGACACCATCACCGACCAGAGCGGCATGGGACTGAAAGTGGTGGAGAGTGGTGGCAACCAGAACTCGGACGGCATCGCCAATGAGAAGGACTTCCACAAGGTGGCTCTGACGCTGCCGGCCTGGAAAGCCTGGACGCCGGGCACCGACGTGGAAGTGGCCATGACCTACTACCTGCCGGCCGCTGGCGTGCCGAGTGGCATGCGTCTGATTGCCGGCAGTCAGACCATAGGTCTGAAGTCCGACTTCCCGGCCCTGGCCGAGGCGGTGCTGGGCAGCAGTGGCGGTGGTGACGGCGGCAGCGGTGGCACCACCTGTGCCAGCCAGAACGTCAACCCGGCGGACTACAATGCCTATCCGACCTGGCCGCGTGGGGATCACGCCAATGGCAACGACCGCATGACCAACGGCAAGGCGGTGTGGCAGGCCAACTGGTGGACCAGCAGCGAGCCCAAGGCGGGCGATGGCAGCTGGAAGCTGGTGTGCAACTACTGAGTAGTCACGGCTGCTGGACGCTGGCATGCAGTGACTGATGACCTGTTGAAGGGGTTGCCCCCTCCCAACGCAACGACCCAATCCGGAGCCCAGGCTCCGGATTTTTTTGTACCTTGTATCAGGAGAAGGAGGGGGAAAAGGGCAGGGGCGGTGCCATAAAAAAGACCGCTCCGAAGAGCGGCCAATTGCCACCAAGGCAATCTGCGGGGTGACCCCTTGTCGATGTGTCGCGGCCCGGATGCCGAGTCGGGGAGATCCCCGTCCCGCCAGCCGGGCCGCGCAGCTTTATTGGGTGACGGCGCCGCCCTGCTGCTCTTTCAAGAAGCTGATCCAGGGGGAAGCACGACCACTGACGTTGCCGTTCTGGGCGGCCTGAGTGAAGGCGGAGAGCGCCTCCTTGGGCTTTTGCTGCTCAAAATAGGCGACCCCGGTCAGGAACTTCAGATCCGCCCGCTGCTCGCCGCTGGCGTTGGCGGCAGGCTTGGCGGCGAAGGCCACCAGATCCTGGTAGCGTTTGCTCTGGATCATCATGCGCGCCATCTTGAGCTGCAGCTCGGCATTGGGGGCCAGCTTGTAGGACTTGGCCAGGGTGTCGATGGCCGGGTCCAGCTCCTTGGCCTGATGCCAATAGTTGGCCAGCGTCTTGTAGTTGGCCGCGGTGCTCTCGATCTGCCCCTCCTTCATGGCTTTCTCCATCACGCGGGCGGCGCGGTGGGGAATGCCGGCGAAGGCGAGGTAGTTGGCGAGCCGCTGCAACTCGTTGGCCTCGGTCAGCATGCCGAGGTTGTAGGCCCCTTCCAGTGCCGCCAGGGCCTTGGCATCGTTGCCCGCCTGCATGTGCATGGCCGAGAGCTGGGTCCAGTACTTCTTCTTCTCCGGGTAGCGGTCCACCAGGGCGGTCAGCACCTCGGTAGCCGGCTTGTACTGTTTCAGCTCGTAGTGGGCCGCCATCTTCAGCAGGTACCAGGACTCCGGCGCCTTGCCCGCGGAGAGCTTGATCGCGTTGTCCACCGCCGGAATGGCTTCCCGGTACTGCTTGAGCTGCACATGGGCGTTGGCCAGGGTGATGTAGGCGTGCGGGGTCGGCTTCTCGTCCTTGCCGAGGTTTGCGAACCACTCCTTCATGGTGTTGATGGAACCCTTGAAGTTCCCCTCCGCCATGTAGAGCTGGGCCAGGTTGTAGCGCACCTGCTGGGCCACCGGGGGCGGCAGGCCGCCGGTGGCGATGGCGTCGGCGAAGTACTTGGTCGCCTGACCGTACTTCTCCTGCTGCGCCGCCACGAAGCCCAGGGTCTGCAAAATGACCCCCTTGTCGTAGACCCGCTCGCCAGCGCCGGACAGCGCCTCCTGCAGCTTGGCATTGGCCTCGCCGTATTTCTTCTCGGTGATCAACGCCTGGGCCTTGTTGACCGCGCGGTAGGCGCGGTCAGACAGGGCGGGTTGTTCGGCGGCCCAGGTGGCGGTGCTGAGCAGCACCGCCATGGCCACCGGGGCGAGGATCAGGGTATGTAACTTTTTCATCGCCACCCTCCTTAGTTGGTCGCAAACTCGATCTCTTGCTGCATGCGACTGGCCTGCGGCTTGCCGTCCACCATGGCCGGCTTGAAGGTCCACTTGGCGATGGTCTGGCGCGCCGCCTTGCCGAGGTCATAGCTGCGGGGCTCTTCCTTGACGATGCGGATGTTGCTCACGGTACCGCGCTCGGTGACGGTGAACTCCACCAGCACCTTGCCGGACGCAAGACCGGCCAGGGCCGCCTTGCGGGGCATCATGGGCTCGAAGGTCGCCATCGGGATGGCGCCGTTGTTGCCGCCCATGCCGCCGCCACCGCCGCCGGTGCTGTAGGCACCCAGGGCGTTGCCGCCACCGATGTTGACCGGGATGTCGAGTTTGGGCATGTCCATGGGGGAGCTGTCCATCTTCGGCCTGTCCGTGCTCGCCACCTCCATCTCGGGCGGGGGCGGCGGGCGGTTCGGGGGCGGCGGCTTGGGCAGTTCCCGTTGCTTCTCTTGCAAGGTCTCCTGAGGCTTGAGGCGGATGAAGTCGGTCATGGTGACGTCCTCCCGCTCCGTCAGCTCCCGGTGATCCGGCGTGATGAGCTTGTTCATTCCCAGGAACAGGAAGAACACCACCACGCAGGAGACCGCTAACGATATCAGGTATCTCATGGCATTCGCTCCGGCATCAGCTGCTCTTGTCGGCGGCGATGGAGATGTTCTGGACACCGGCCATGCGGATCTGGTCCATGACCTGCACCACCAGACCGGAACGGGATTCGCTGTCGGCCTGGATCACCACGGCGCTCTCCGGGTTCTCCGCCCGCAGCCGCTCGATGTTGGCGCGCACGGCACCCACTTCGACGACCCGTTTGTCGACCCAGACCTGACCGTTCTCGCGGACCGCGACCATGATGTTCCCCTTCTTCACCGTCTCGGCCGTGCTGGCGCTCGGGCGGTTGATCTCCACGCCGGACTCCTTGACGAACGAGGTGGTGACGATGAAGAAGATCAGCATGATGAACACGATGTCCAGCATGGGGGTCAAATCGATGGCCGCCTCGTCAGCACCGCTGTCGCTGTGACGTTTTCTCATGGCAAAAAACTCCTTGCTTGTTCTGTGCCCCGGCGGGCATGGCCCGGCCGGGGATGTGCATCCTGCATCAGCCGTGTTTCAGGTTGTCTTCCAGCTTCTGCACCGCCAACTTGGCCTTGTGATCGAGCTGGTTGACAAAAAACAGGCCGGAAAGGGCGGCAATCATGCCCGCCATGGTCGGTACCGTCGCCTTGGAGATCCCCGAGGCCATCGCCCTGGGGGAGCCTGTGCCGGTAATGGCCAGAGTATCGAACACCTGCACCATGCCCACCACGGTCCCGAGCAGCCCCATCAGCGGGCAGAGGGCGATCAGCACCTTGATGACCGGCATCCCCTTGTCCACCGCCATGGCAACCCGGGAGACCAGCTCGCGGCGGATCTGCCTGGCGGACCAGGAGAGGTGATCGGTGCGGGCCAGCCAAGTAGCCTTGGTTTGCTTCACCTGTTTGGGGTAGACCGCCATGAAGTAGAACCAGCGCTCCAGCAGCAGGGCCCACATCATCAGGGTCAGGCAGAACAGGGCGACCAGCACGTCGCCCCCCAATCCCAGAAACCGGCGGACCGACTCGACTTCTTCAATCAACCAGAACCACATGGGTGACTCCTTAGGCTGCGGCTTTGGCGGCGTGCAGACGTTCCTGATAACGGGCAACGAAACCGGCGCTCTGCTCTTCCAGTACCTGGATCAGACGGCGGCTCTGGGTCTGCACGATGGTGTAGAGGAACAGCATGGGCACGGCCACGACCAGACCCTGCATGGTGGTCACCAGGGCCTCGGAGATACCCCCCGCCATCAGCTTGGGATCGCCGGTACCGAACAGGGTGATGGCCTGGAAGGTGGCAATCATCCCGACCACGGTACCCAGCAGGCCCAGCAGCGGGGCGACGGAGGCGATCAGCTTGATGAGGCTGATGCCCTTCTCCAGCTTGGGCACGTTGCGCAGGATGATCTCGTCGAGCTTGGATTCCAGATCCTCGATGTTGTCACCCCGGTGATCCTGGTAGGCACCCAGCATCTCGCCGATGGGGTTGCCCTTGATGATCTGCTCGGATTTCAGCTGCTTGCGCATGGCACCGCCGATGAGGGAGAGACGAGCGCCGCAGAACAGGGCCAGCAGGGTACCGATGACACCCAGCGCCAGGATCACGTAGCCCACGGAGCCACCCTGATCGATGCGCTCCTTGAGGGTCGGCGATTGCACCAGCAGGGAGAGGATCACGCCACGGGACGGGTCGATGAAGATGGGTTCGACGCTGCCGCCACCCTGTTCAAACTTGGCGACCGGTTCCAGCACCGCGTTCTCGGGCTGGCGGGAGAGTTGTTCGAACTTGCCGGTCTCCGGCACGAAGGTGAGGTACTTGCCTTCGGAGACGGTGTTGAACTCGCCGATCTGGGTCACGGTCTTCTGGGCCTGGTTGCCCTCGCCGTAGACCACGGTGGCCGGGATCTGGCTCACCTTGCCACCGTCGACCATGCGGCTGAGGGTGGTGGTCCAGAAGGCGGTCAGGTCATCGCTGGAGGGCAGTTCCTTGCTCTCGGCCAGGCGAGTCAGCAGGGCAGTCTGCTCGGGATGTTCGACCCGGCGGGCGGAGGCATTGAAGATCCCCTTGAATTCACCGGCGAACTGGCGCAGCACGCCAAACATCTCGCCCATGTTGCCGGAGCGCTGGCGCAGGGTTTCGGTCAGCTCGGTGAGCTGCTTGTCGTTGGCATCGAAGGTGGCCTTGAGCTTTTCGCCCCTGGCGACTTCGGCGGCGAGATCCGCCTTGGCCTTGGCGAGCAGGGCCCCTTGTTCGTTCTTGTCAGCCAGGAAGCGGGCTTCCCGCTCCTTGTTGAGCTGGGATTCGCTGGTGCTGGCGGCCTTGACCTGATTGAGCAGGGCGTTGAGATCCACCGGCTTCTCGGCGGCGGTCACCGGCAGGGTGACCAGGGTAGCGCCCGCGATCAGCGAGGCGATGGCAAGTTTGATTCCTTTCATGATGCTTTCTCCGCAGTTTGAACCGGCAGCTTGATGAGGGCGGGGGGCGCCTGCTTCTTCGCGATGCGAAGGCCTTGTTCAACCGCACTGCGATACTCCTGGGGCAGTACTTCCCACTGGCGGGTCTTCTTGTTCCACATGCCGGTCTCGTTGCCATCCGGGGACTGGTAGAGCAGGGCGATGCGGCCAACGCGCAGGAACTCGTAGGTCTTCTCGTCCCCATCCTTGTCCAGGCTCGCCTTGTAGGCTTCGATGGTGCGGCTGAAGCCCTCCTCGATCTGGTAGGCCTCGAGGATCTTGCGGTACTTCTCGGAGATGGTGACGTCGGCCCGGTTCATGAGATCGGTCAGGGCCGCCACGCGGTCCTCACGCTCCACCTTCTGGAACGGCAGGTCCAGGGAGACGAACTGCTCGAGGGAGTCGATCATCTTGAGCATCAGGGGCACCACTTCGGTGCTGGTCTGGTCGATCTGGGCGATCTGCTTTTGCATGGAAGCGAGTTCGGCACTCTGGGAGTCGACCATCTTGCCCACTTGCTCGTTGTAGGTGCGCAGGCTGTCGACCTGGCGCAGGGCGGCCTTGTACTGGGCCAGGGCAGACTCGGCAGACTCGGCGTAGCTGTCGATCTTCTGCTGGGAAACTTTGGATGCATTGTCGGTGGCGGCTTGAGCGTCCACGGCCTGGCTGGCAGAGGCGGCACTCAGATTGAAGCTGGTCAGCAAGGCAGCCGAAATCAGGCTGCCGAGGAGCGCTTTCTTCATTGTAGTTGTCCTTGTTTTCATAGGATTACCCTATCTCCGTAACTTCCTTGGGACCTTGGGCAAAGCCGGCCCGAACGGGCCGGCTTGTGGTTTGCTGGTGGATTAGAACTTCTGGCTGTAGTTGAGGTAGTAGATGCGACCGTCGATGCTGTAGAGCGCTGTGTCATAGGTGAAGCCATCGCTGGAGAGCGAGGGGCCTACGTTGAACATGTTCTTCACACCGGCTTGCAGCTTGCCGTTCCAGGGGGTGTTAACACCGACGTTCAGGTTCCAGGTGGTCTGGGAGGCGATATGGCCCTCGGTCCGACCGTCAACATAGTCCTGGCTCTGGGAGTCGATGTAGTTGGCACTCAGGTAGGCATCCATGTTCCACCACTGCGGCACATTGACCCCGACACCGGAGTTGAAGCGCAGTTCAGGCGCGCCGTTCCAGCCCTTCTTGTCGACCATGGGACCACCGGCGAACAGACCCTCTTCGTATTTCAGAATGTAGGTGCTGCCGAAGTCGTAGCGCACAGTCGCGACGTTGAAGTCGTACTTGTAGTCAGCCTTGAAGTCCAGACCGCTGGTCTTGAGCTGGCCCAGGTTGACCATGCCGGCATAAACCTGCTCCACATCGCCGTTGGCATCGCGGATGACGTTCGGGTTGCTGCCAGTGTTCAGCTCCTGATAGAACTGGGTCTGGGTGGTGGCCAGCTGGATCACGTCATCAATCTTGATGTAGTAGTAGTCCAGCGAGAGGTTGAGGTCGTCGATCGGGCTGTAGGCGGCACCGATGCCGAAGGTGTCAGCCGTCTCTTCCTTCAGGTTCTTGTTGGATTGGCGAACCGTGGTGTACTGCTCTTCCGGGCAGTTGGCGACACCGTTCTTCTGGCAGGAGACATAGTCCTTGGCGAAGTCGGCGGAGTCGGCATCGGCCGCGTACAGGTCATCCAGACCCGGGGCGCGGAAGGACTGCGACCAGGAGGTGCGGAACAACAGGTTGTCCAGCGGCTGATAGCGCAGGCTCGCCTTGGGCGAGAAGGCGCTGCCAAAGTCGCTGTACTTGTCGAAACGACCGGCCAGGTTCAGCTCGATCTGCTCGGTGATGGGGATCAGGCTCTCGATATAGGCAGCGAAGACGTCGCGTACACCACCGCCCGAATTGCCGGAAGAGCCGATGACGTTGCCGGCCGCAGACTGGCTGTCATAGGTGTCGGAGTAGACCCAGTCGTTGTACTCGGCCCCCAGGTACCAGCCGATGGGGCCGGCCGGCAGTTCGCCCATGCTCCAGCCCAGGCCACCGTACCACTGGAAAAAGTCCATCTTGGAGGTGCGGCTGGTGTCGTAGGAGAGGCTGTTGGTGGCGGCACTGGAGAACTCGCCGTTCTTGAAGTTGCCGCTGTCGACCTCCTGCTGGACCGCCGGATTCAGCACATAGCCGGTCCCGCGGTTCTTGTTGTCGGTCTTGGAGTACATGTAGCCCGCATTCCACTCCACATCGCCCACCGCTTCGGTCGGCAGTGTGCCTTCGAAGCCCAGGTTCATGCTGCCGGTCAGGTCGGTGACGTCGTTGTCACGGGGGCCGACGTTGCTGAAGCGATAGTAGACGGTAGCCTTGTCGCCGATGAAGCCGTTGTCGGCCAGCAGCTCGGCGCCGCCCGGAGTGGTCCCGTCGATGCTGAAGGGACCGGCGGCCGGGGCGAAGCGGCCGAAGCTGGTGACCCGCGAGCCGATCAGCTGGGGTACGAAGTCGACGTTGTCATTGATGTGATAGCGGCCGTTGACATAGACGGTGTCCCGGTTACGGGAAGCGGTCTTGGCGGCGACCTGGGCAAAGTCGAAGCGGCAGGCGGTACCGACCGGCACGAAGCCGGGGCCGGTATTGGCGCAGTCGATGCCGTCCAGGGTACGGGTGACCGTCTTGCCGGTGGCGGCATCGATCCCCTTGATGTTGCGGCCATACCGGCTGGGAGCAGAAGAGCCCTGCAACGCCAGGTAGTCGCGATCCTTGTTGTAGATCTCGTCCTTGACGTCGTGCTCGTACACCATCATCAGGGCGCCCTTCTCCCCGGTGATGCCGCTGACGATGGAGCCGCTCTTCTCGTCACCACCCTCTTCGGTGGGAGAGCCGATACGGCCCTGGAATTCCAACCCTTCATAGTCCTGTTTCAGGATGACGTTGATGACACCGCCGATGGCATCGGAACCGTACAGAGCCGAGCCGCCGTCCAGGTTGACCTCGACCCGCTCCACCGCCGCCATGGGGATGGTGTTGAGGTTGATGGAGCTGCCACCCATGGAAGGAGAACCGGCGACCCGCTTGCCGTTGAGCAGCACCAGGGTGCGCTCTGAGCCAAGCCCGCGCAGGCTGACGGTGGCCTGGGATTGGGCTGAGCTGCCGGAGGCAGGGGAGATACTACCGAAGGAGTTGTAGGAGGCTTGCTTGAGGTAATCGGCGACGGTCTGCTGACCGGATTGCTCGATTTTCGCCTTGGTCACGGAGACGACCGGGGTGGCGCCTTCCACATCGACCCGGGAGATCCGGGAGCCGGTGACCTTGATTTTTTGCAGTTTTTCTACGTTCTGGCCCTCTTCGGCCAGGACAGGGGTGTTTTCTACGTTCTGGCCCTCTTCGGCCAGGACAGGGGTGTTTTCTACGTTCTGGCCCTCTTCGGCCAGGACAGGGGTGGCCACAACTGCCGCGCTCGCCAAGGCAAACGCTACGGCAGCAGAGAGTCTGCTTTTCCTAAGCATCGCTAGTATCCTTCCTGATTGTTTATTGTTTGCTTCCATTACCGCCCTCGTTGGAGCGGTGCGTAAGGCTTATCAAGGTTTGGTGATGGACGTCAAATGGAGCGGCGGGGATGGGGGCAGTAGAGGGAATTAGATGGGAATATGCACTTGATGGAATATTTTGGCGTTTTATTCCGTAAATGCCGCGTCAACTTATGTAAAGATGTTGTTAATTTCGATTTTTACAATTTTATTGATTATTTTTGAACTTATCGATAAGTCGCTTGTCACTCCGGTGTCGATATCGAGAAAACGGTTTTTTGCAGTATTTTCATCTGCTTTTATGGCGAGAGCGTTTTCCGGGGAACGGAGGGTGGGGGCGGCTATCCTTCTTCTTTTATAGGTAAATGAGAAAATAACCCGACTTATCCTTAACTTGTTGATTTTGTTCTGCTTGATATGGATTAAAACACCTGTGTAATTAATTTTTTAATAATTAAAATCGAGTTGGACGGGTAGGCGTAGCAGTTTTTTATATTGAAGTTGGGTTTTTTGGAAAAAATCATCCGCGGGATATGCTGCGGGGGGACATTCCCGGTCGCAGACCGGGTTCTACTTGATTTTTGTTGCAGAGCTTTTACAGTGACCGAGCCGGATTGTCTGCCAATGCCAGTCAATTCAGTGAGTAATGCCAGGTAAGGATAGGCCCGTCACCGGATGTGACTGGCCATAAAAGAACAACAAGGACGAGGTTCCACCATGCTGTCGTATTTCCTACGTCGGATGCTTTTGATCATCCCGACGTTTCTCGGTATCACCCTGCTCGTCTTCACCATCACCCGCTTCGTGCCGGGCGGCCCGGTCGAGCGCATGCTGCTGCAGGCGCAGGTCTCGCAAAACGAGTCCGGCCGCTCCAGTGGCAGCAAGGGGGCGCAGGCACTCTCCGACGAACAGATTGAAGAGCTCAAGGCGTTCTACGGTCTCGACAAGCCTATGCTGGTCGCCTACTGGGACTGGTTGCAGAAGCTGGCGGTGCTGGATCTCGGGGAGTCGACCCGCTATTACGAGCCGGTGTGGGATCTCATCAAGGAGAGGTTGCCGGTGACCGCCTTCTTCGGGCTCGCCACCTTTCTGCTGAGTTATGCCGTCTCCATCCCGCTCGGGGTGGCCAAGGCGCTCAGGCACAACAGCCGCTTCGATTCCTTGAGCTCCATGCTCATTTACATGGCCTATGCGCTGCCCGCCTACGTGGTGGGGATCTTCCTCATCACCGTCTTTGCGTTCCATCTGGAGTGGTTGCCCATGGGGGGCTTCCCGGGGGACGAGTTTGACGGGATGGAGAGCAGCTGGGATCAGATCCGCACCGTCTTCGCCCACGCCCTGCTGCCGCTCATCGCCTACGCCATCGGGGATTTCGCCATCCTCACCATGACCATGAAGAACAGCCTGATGGAGAACCTGTCGGCGGATTATGTGCGCACCGCCGTGGCCAAGGGGTTGCCGTTTCGCAAGGCGGTGACCGATCACGCCATGCGCAACAGCCTGATCCCCATCGCGAGTCACTTAGGGTCGGTGCTCACCGTCTTCTTCGGGGGCTCCTTCCTCATCGAGACCATCTTCAACATCGACGGCATCGGCCTGCTCGGTTACGAGGCCATCGTCGAGCGGGATTACCCCACCGTCATGGGCATTCTGGCCATCACCTCCATGCTGATGCTGGTGGGCAACATTGTCTCCGACATCTGCGTTGCCCTGGTCGATCCCCGCGTGCGGTTTGGAGAGTGAGCATGAACCTGAATCCGGTAACTCTGAAAAAACTCAAGCGCTTCAAGTCGATAAAGCGCGGCTACTACTCCTTTGTCATCTTTTCGGTCCTGGTGGTCATCTCTCTGCTGGCGGAACTGCTGGTCAACAGCCGGGCCCTGGCGGTGAGTTATCAGGGGGAGCTCTATTTCCCCACCTATGGGGACGTGATCCCGGGCCAGCACTTCGGGCTCGACTACGAGTACGAGACCAACTACCGCCAGCTCAAGAGCCAATTTGCGAAGGAAGATAAGGGGGATTGGGTGTTGCTGCCCCTGGTCCCCTGGAACCCCTATGAGCAGGACTTCAAGGAGGAAGCCTATCCGCCCTATGCCCCGAGCCTGGTGGAGCGCCACTTCCTCGGCACCGACACCAGCGGTCGCGATGTATTGGCACGGCTGGTCTACGGCTTTCGCATCGCCATCGGCTTTGCCTTCATCGCGCTGGTGGCGAGCTATGTCATCGGGGTCAGCATCGGCTGCATGATGGGGTTCCTCGGCGGTCGATTCGATCTCCTGATGCAGCGTTTCATCGAGATCTGGTCCCAGGTGCCCTTCCTCTACGTCATCATGATCCTGGTCTCCCTGGCCAAGCCGAACTTCGGCCTGTTCGTCGGCATCAACGTGCTGTTCGGCTGGATGGGGATCACCTGGTACATGCGCACCCTCACCTACAAGGAGCGGGCGCGGGACTACGTGATGGCGGCGCGGGCCCAGGGGGCGAGCACCAGGCGCATCATCTTCAACCACATTCTGCCCAATACCCTGATGATGATCGTCACCCTGGCCCCGTTTGCCGTGGTGGGCAACATCTCCACCCTGACGGCGCTGGACTACCTGGGCTTTGGCCTGGCGCCGCCGACCCCGAGCTGGGGGGAGCTGCTCTCCCAGGGGATCAACAACCTCGACGCCATCTGGATCGTGAGTTCGGTGGTGGCGGCGGTGAGCCTGGTGCTCATCATGGTCTCCTTCATCGGGGAGGCCATCCGGGAGGCGTTCGATCCGCGCAAATTTACCCGTTATCAGTGAGCGGTGGCGCCTTGCCAGGGCACATCGACAGGACCCTTAATGAAGACGCCCCCAGTGCAGGGGCATGACCAGGAAGTCAAACATGAACAATAAAATCAAATGGACAGGTGCTCTCTTTCTGCTGTTGAACGGATCCTGGGTGTGGGCAGCCAGCCTGCCCGCGGATCTGACGTGGGAGACCAACGACACCGACCCCGTGTTCGCCTCTCCCAAGGCGCTGCCCGGCGGCAACCTCAATCTCTTCGTCGACAGCTTCCCGCTGACGTTTCGCACCGTGGGGCCGGATTCCAACGGCTCGTTCCGCTCCTTCATCCTCGACAACCAGATGAGGCTCATCAGCTTCCATCCCAACACGGGCAACCCCATTCCGGCCCTGGCGAATGCCTGGGCCATCGCGCCGGACAGCCAGACCGTCTATTTCAGGCTCGACCCGCGCGCCAAGTGGTCCGACGGCAAGCCGGTCACTGCCGATGACTACACCTTCGGCTACGAGATGATGCGCTCCAAGGACATCAAGGGCCCCTGGTTCAACAACTACTACACCACCGAGGTGGTGGCGGTGGAGAAGATTGACGACCACACCATCCTGGTCAAGGCGGGCAGCCGCAAGGCCAAGCTCGATCTCCTCAACACCACCGAGCTGTGGCCCCAGCCCAAGCACTACTACAAGATGGGCCCGAACTGGGTGAAGCAGTACAACTGGGCCGTGGTACCCACCACGGGCCCCTACGTGATGAGCGACGTGAAGAAGGGCAAGTCCGTGACCTTCAGCAAGCAGAAGGAGTGGTGGGCAAAAGACGATCGCTACAACCAGCACAGGTTCAACCTCGACACCATCAAGGTGCAGGTGATCCGCGACCACAACATCGCGTTCCGCCACTTCCTCAAGGGGGAGCTGGACACCTTCGAGATGATCCTGCCCAACTGGTGGCATGAGAAGGCGGTCACCCCGGAGTACAAGCAGGGATACGTGCAGAAGGTGATGGCCATGACCGACACCAAGCAGGGGGGGCAGGGGGTTCACCTCAACGTGGCCAATCCCAAGCTGGCGGATCTCAACGTGCGGCTCGGTATCCAGCACGCCTTCAACATCGACAAGATGATAGAGACGGTGCTGCACGGCGACTATGACCGCGCTACCACCTTCGGCTCAGGCTTCGGGGCCTTCACCGACATCGCGCTCCCTGAGCGGGCCTACGACATCGCCAAGGCACGGGAGTACTTCGCCAAGGGCGGCTACGGCAAGCAGGGACCGGACGGCATCCTGCAAAACGACAAGGGAGAGCGGCTCACCCTGGCCCTCACCTACACCAGCCAGGAGCACTCCAAGCGGCTGACCGTGCTCAAGGAAGAGGCCAAGAAGGCGGGCCTGGATCTGGAGCTCAATCTGGTGGATGGCGCCACCGGCTTCAAGGTGATGCTGGAGAAGAAACACGAGGCGGCCTGGCTTGGCTGGGGGGGCGGCGGTCTCTATCCGCAATACTGGGAGTCCTTCCACTCCGACAACGCCAACAAGCCCCAGACCAACAACCTGTTCAACGTGGCTGACAAAGAGCTCGACAGCCTGATCGACGCCTACAACGTCGAGTTCGACATGGACAAGCGGGCCGCGCTTTCCCACCAGATCCAGCAGCGGATCTATGATCTCGCCATCTTCGTGCCCGGGGTTCAGCTCAACTACGTGCGAGCCAGCAGCTGGCGCTATGTGATGCTGCCGGAGGTGCCCGCCACCCGCAACACCCCGGATCTGCTCTACTGGCCCATGGATGGCTACCCCCACAGCAGTGGCGGCCTGCTCTGGATCGATCCCAAGGTGAAGGAGGAGACCCAGAAGGCCAAGGCTGACGGCAAGGCGCTGGCCCCCATCACCCTGATCGACAAGACCTATGCACATCATTGATGTGGTCCAGAAGGGAGCAGCAGTCATGCCCAACACACAGGCCACCGCCCCCGGCACCAGCGATCATGAGGGGCAGTCTCTGTCCCCCATCCTCGAGGTGCGGGATCTCGAGGTGGAGTTCGCCGTCGACGACGGCAAGATCAAGGTGCTCGACGGGGTCAGCTTCCAGGTCGCCCCGGGCAAGACCCTGGGGATAGTCGGCGAGTCCGGCTGCGGCAAGAGCGTCACCTCGCTGGCCATCATGGGGTTGCTGCCAAGGCCCCACGGTCAGGTGGTAGGGGGCTCCATCCGCTTTCAGGGGGAGGAGCTGCTCAATCTGCCGCCGGAGCAGATGTACAAGGTGCGTGGCAACCGTATCTCCATGATCTTTCAGGAGCCCATGACGGCCCTCAACCCGGTGCAGACGGTCGGCGATCAGCTGATGGAGGTGTTTCGCCTCCACCGCCCCGATTACAGCAAGGCCCAGCGCCGTGACGCCGCCATCGCCATGTTGCAGAAGGTGGGGATCCCCGAGCCTGCCCAGCGTTTCGCGGCCTATCCCCACAATCTTTCCGGCGGCATGCGTCAGCGGGTGATGATCGCCATGGCGCTGGCCTGCGAACCGGCCCTGCTCATCTGCGACGAGCCGACCACGGCGCTCGATGTGACCATCCAGGCCCAGATCCTGGATCTGATGAAGGAGCTGCAAGCCCAGACCGGCATGGCCATCATCTTCATCACCCACGATCTCGGGGTGGTGGCGGAGCTGTGCGACGAGGTGGTGGTGATGTATGCCGGGCGTGCGGTGGAGCGGGCCGATATCTATGAACTGTTTGACCACCCGCGCCATCCCTATACTCATGGTCTGATGGCCTCGATCCCGCGTCTGGAAGATGTGCCAAAGAGCCTGCTCAAGACCATCAAGGGTCAGGTGCCCGCCCTGCACGAGATGCCGGCGGGGTGCCGTTTCTCCAATCGCTGCCCCCATGCCACGCCCCTTTGCGTGGAGACCATACCGGTGACCGAGCAGTTGAGCGAACGCCACGGGGTGGCCTGCCACCACTGGAAGGAGGTGAGCCTATGAACGGTATGGTGTGGGGACGGGGTGTCGCAGGGCAGCCAGGCGGCGGGAAGGCGACCAGGTCGTCTGCTGCCATGAATCGTCGGGGATGGAAGTCATGACCAGCTTGTTGTCGGTAAGCAATTTAAAGCAGCATTTCAAGATGGGTGGCGGTTTCTTGCGCAAGCAATACACCGTCTACGCGGTGGATGGCATCAGCTTTGATCTCAGGCAGGGGGAGACCCTTGGCCTGGTGGGGGAGTCGGGATGCGGCAAGTCCACCCTGGGGCGTTCGTTGCTCAAGCTGTTCGAGCCGAGCGCCGGCTCCATCACCTTCGAGGGGCGTGACATCACCCACCTCTCGCCCAAGGAGATGCGATCCCTGCGTCAGGAGATGCAGATCGTGTTCCAGGATCCCGCAGAATCCCTCAACAGCCGCCACACGGTTGGGCAGATCCTGGAGGAGCCTTTCATCATCCACGGCAAGGGCAGCGCCGAACAGCGCCGGAAATGGGTGCAGGAGCTGCTGGAGAAAGTCGGCTTGCCCGGCAGCGCGGTGGATCGCTACCCCCATGAGTTCTCTGGCGGCCAGCGACAGCGCATCGGCATCGCCCGCGCCATCGCCCTCAAGCCCAAGCTGCTGGTGTGTGACGAGGCGGTGTCGGCGCTCGACGTGTCGGTGCAGTCCCAGATCGTGAACCTGCTGCTCAATCTGCAGCGGGAGATGAACCTCGCCATCATCTTCATCGCCCATGACCTGTCGGTGGTCAAGCACATCTCGGACAGGATTGCGGTGATGTATCTGGGCCGGATCGTCGAGCTGGCCGAGGCCCAGGCTCTCTACCTGGCACCGCGCCATCCCTATACCCAGGCCCTCATCTCCGCCATTCCGGTGCCGGATCCGCGGCGGCGCAGCCAGCGCATCCTGCTGACGGGGGATGTGCCGTCCCCCATCTCGCCGCCGAGTGGCTGCCACTTTCACCAGCGCTGCCCCCATGCAACGGATCTGTGCCGCACCCGCTCGCCCGCCCTTGAGGCGTGCGGCGGGCAGGGGCATCAGGTGGCCTGCCATTTCCCCTTGCCCGTGCAGGAGGCGGTGCCACTGGGAAAGGCGATATGATGCCGGCGCCCGCCACGTCGCAACCGGCATCGCTGCAAGGTGGCACCGAGGAGGCGCAATAGAGGCGGAAACGGGATAAAAAAATGGGGCCTGCGGGCCCCATCTTCATGGTTGGAGTTCAGGTTTGGCCGTGGAAATTCTGGCCCGGGCAGGACAGCGCCCCGATGGGGGTGGCTGCTGTGTGGATTGCTGAGTTGTTTTGTAGTTTTATTACGTTGCTAATTTCAACTTCCGGACAGGCGATATCAGGCGCCATAACGGAAGTAGTAATTGCGGGTTGCAGGCGCATAAGTGTCTTTCTCTTCAGCACCTTTCTTGCTGGTTGCACCCTTCAGGTGGAACAGCACTGCCAGATTCTCGAACATATGATGACCTCGTTTCTCTGTGGTTCATGGGTTGTGTGACCTTGGTCACGTTCTGATCCTAGGGGCATATGTGAGCTGGATCAACTTTTTGTGTTGTAAATTTACATAAATCATGGAAAGGGTTTTCAAATGCAGACCTGTTCATGGATACGATTTCAAGCCAGGGCCGCGCGTGGAATCGGGGATATGAGAGAGGTGGCCGAGGAGGAAGCACAAAAAAGATGCCCCGCACGGGGCGGGGCATCGGTATGGTCGTGAGTTGGCTTACTTGGCCGGGATATGTTCCAGCACGTGAACCAGCAGTTGCCAGAAACGCTCGACCGCCGGGATGTGTACCTTCTCCCCCGGTGCGTGGGCGCCACGGATGGTCGGGCCGAAGGAGACCATGTCCCAGTCCGGGTAGGCGCTCTTGAACAGACCGCACTCGAGGCCTGCGTGGATCACCATGACGTTCGGCATCTCGCCAAACAGGGTCTGGTAGCTGCTTCGCACCAGCGCCATGACCGGTGAGTCGACGTTCGGGGCCCAACCCGGGTAGGCGCCGGTGAACTCGCAGCTGGCGCCGGCCAGGGTGAACAGGGAGCGGGTCATCTGCTCGATGTTCTCGCGACCGGAATCGATGAGGGAGCGGATCAGGCACTGCACATAGACTTCCCCCTCGAGTGTCTTGATGACACCCAGGTTGGTGGAGGTCTCGGTCACGCCCGGGATGGCGTCGCTCATGCGCATCACCCCGTTCGGGCAGGCCATCAGGGCATCCAGCAGGCGGCTTTGCAGGGACTCGCTCATGAGCTGGGCCGGTTTCTCCCGGGCGGTGAGCAGCACGGTGAGGTTGGCCTCGGTGGCGGCCAGCTCGCTCTGATAGATGCCGGCGTAGCGGTCCACCAGGGCCTTGAAGTCAGCCACGCTGGCGGCGGGCACCAGCAGGCTGGCACGGGCCTCGCGGGGGATGGCGTTGCGCAGGGTGCCGCCGCTGAGATCGCCAAGGCGCACCCCCAGCGGTTCGGCGGCCTTGAGCAGACGGACCAGCAGCTTGTTGGCGTTGCCGCGGCCGCGATGGATGTCGACCCCGGAGTGGCCGCCGCGCAGGCCCTTGACCTGCAGCTCGAAACCTTCACCCTCGGTGGCAGCAACCAGCTCCAGGGGGAAGCGGATATTGGCATCCACCCCGCCGGCGCAGCCCATGTAGACCTCGCCATCCTCTTCGGAGTCGGTGTTGAGCAGGATCTCGCCTTCCAGCCAGCCCGCTTCCAGACCGAAGGCGCCGGTCATGCCGGTCTCTTCGTCGGTGGTCAGCAGCACTTCCAGCGGGCCGTGCTTGATGGTCTTGTCGGCCAGCACGGCCAGGCAGCCCGCCATGCCCATGCCGTTGTCGGCACCCAGGGTGGTACCACGGGCGGTGACCCATTCGCCATCGATGTAGGCATCGATGGGATCGGTGGTGAAGTCGTGCTGGGTGTCGGCGTTGGCCTGGGGCACCATGTCGATGTGGGCTTGCAGCACCACGGCCTTGCGGTTTTCCATCCCCGGCGTGGCCGGTTTCTTGATGATGATGTTGCCGACGGCATCTTGCTTGACCGCCAGGCCTTCTCCCTGGGCCCATGCGACGATCCAGGCGCTCAGTTGGGCTTCGTGCTTGGAGGGGTGGGGGATGGAGCAGATCTGCTCGAAGAATTGCCAAATCAATTTGGGAGACAGAGAACTGAGCTGTGCCACGTCGGGACTCCTTACCAGCATGGAAAATGTCGGGCCCCACTCTGCGGGCCGGGGAAGAGGATAACGATAATACAGTCAATCACGCAAAAATGTGAGCGATCAGCGCAAATGACGCTCTGCTTGTGCTGGGAAAGGGAGCATGGATGGCGAACTTCACTACCTGCCTTATTTGTGTCAGCACAACATCAATTTTGTGATGTCAGTCACAAAAATATTGTCTTTTGGGCGCCGGGTGGTAAATTAGCCGCCGTGGCCAGCCCACTTGTCAGGATGACAATCAATGCCTCCAGGGAACCGAAGCAAAGCAAGTGCGCCTCCATGGAACCGAGTGTCAGTTCAAGGATGTGAACCCGCATTAAGGTACGTAACTTGTTAAGCAATCAGGAGTTTATGATGTCAGGCAGCAATTCAACCTATTGGTTTGCCCAATCTCTCTATACCCAGGGCTTCAACTACCCGAATCCCTACGCCACCCGCCGTTAAGGCTCGCAGGCGTCACAGGTAACAGCAGCAGGTGCGTGAGGATCCTCTCCTCCCCCTGCTATTTTTTTGCCCGAATGTCATGGAATGTGTCTCAAACGGCTAACCTGTCGGTGTCGCCGGAGCCCTCCCAAAAGGGCGACAGAGCGGGAGATGGCGGACATTTCCTGTTTTTCGCATACGTTTGCCGCTCAATTTATCCATAAAGAGTGCTATCATACCGGCCCAACAGCCGGCCCGAGCTCGGGAGTCCACCCGACATGGCCGCCAGCTACACCCCATCCCTGTTCGCATTGCATCCGTTTTTGCCGCCGAGGCGTCAGCCCCGAGGCCGAAAAAGTGCAAGCAAAATTCGGGAAACGGGGTGCCAGAATTGACCTGAACCCGTCTCTTTGCCGGGTTTCGCCTCATAAGTGATTGCTTTATAACTCGTTGAGATCGATAGCATGCCAAAAAAGTTCTATGTATCGTGGGATAACCTGCAACGCGAAGCGCGCCGTCTGGCCCGTCGTCAACTGCCTGTCAGCCAGTGGAAAGGGATCATCGCCGTCAGTCGCGGTGGTCTGGTGCCTGCGGCCCTGATGGCCCGCGAACTTGGCATTCGCAATGTCGAAACCCTCTGCATCTCCAGCTATGACCACGACAACCAGCGCGAGCTGGTGGTGGTGAAGGCTGCCACCACCGCAGGTGACGGCGAAGGCTGGCTGGTGGTGGACGATCTGGTGGACACCGGCGGCACCGCCAAGGCGATCCGCGAGCTCTACCCCAGAGCCAAATTCATCACCATCTTCGCCAAGCCCATGGGCGAACCCCTGGTGGATGACTTCGAAGTCGCCATTCCGCAGGATACCTGGATTGAACAGCCCTGGGACATGGCGCTGGAGTTCGCCAAGCCGATCTGCGACGAAGCGTAATCGCCCCACCGGTCGCGACCAGTGACTCCCCGGCATTCGGAAGCGGACTGATCCGTCGTGATGCAAGGTTGACCACATTGAGCCCCTTTTGGGGCTCAATGCGTTTCTGGTGTGGCTGCTCGATGTGAAAAGTGGTTAAGATGGGACATTGTTTGAGACAGAAGAGCCACCATTTTGGAACCAAACGACGATACCAATCTGACGGAAAAGCTGTTTACCCGGGTCAAAAAGGTATTGGAAACTTCCGAAGTCTCCAACTCGAGCCCCGTCGACGAGCAAGACAGCGCACTGTCTGACAGCTTCATCGATGGCGCCCTGTCGCCCCGCTGGTATCGCCTGCTGCGCAGACCGACCTGGGCCTGGCAGGGGGCCGATCCCGTCGAGGTGGAGCAGACCCTGGCGCACATCGCCATGGGGCAGGGGGAGCGCAGTCACGAACGCTATCTGGACACCATCAAGGGCTATGTGCCCGGCAACTGGGTCTATGAGTGGAGCCAGCTCGCCGGCCGTTATTTCAATACGGGGCGGACGCTGCTGGGGGAAGGGGATCGCGCCGCGGCGCTGAAGAGCCTGCTCAAGGCCGTGCGCTACTACTCCATCGCAAGCTACCCCCACCTCAAGCACGACGAGCTGGCAGATCAGGCCCAGTTGCTCGGCAACATGGCCTATCGCGAGGCCGGACGCCTGTTCAAGGTGCCCCTCAAGGAGTTGCAGGTCCCGTTTCGGGGCAAGACCATCCAGGGCTACCTGCATCTGCCCACCACCGAGAAACCTGTGCCCCTGGTCATCGTCAGCGGTGGCATCGATTCGCTTCAGGTGGACTTCCTCAACTTCTATTTCAAGTGTCTCGAGCCCCATGGCATCGGGATGCTCTCCCTGGACATGCCGGGCACCGGCTATGCCGAGCACTGGCCCCTGGTGCAGGACACCAGCCGCCTGCACCAGGCGGTGCTCAACTACCTCTCGGAGGTGGCCTGGGTCGATCACCAGCGCATCGCCATGGTGGGGTTCCGCCTCGCCGGCAATGTGGCGGCCCGCCTCGCCTTCGTCGAGCCGTTCAAGCTTCGGACCGTGGTTTGCATCGGTGCCGGCATCAACCAGGTGTTCACCAATCAGGAGATGTTCGCCCGCTGCCCGCGCATGATGCGCGACGGGCTGGCGAACCGGCTGGGGGCGGACGCGGCTCAGTGGGATCTGCTGCGCACCAAGTGTCAGGTCTTCTCCCTCAAGACCCAGGGATTGCTGGGGAGTCGCACTTCCGTGCCGATATTGAGTATCGGGCACAAGAAAGATTTTATTTGTCCCGAGCAGGATGTCCGGGCATTGGCCGCTGCGAGTCGCAACGGCAAGGCGGTGGTGTTTGACAAGCAGCCACTGCTCGAGGTCTATGACGAGGCACTGAAAGAGACGGTAGACTGGCTCAAAAAGCACTTATGTACATGATATAAAACTAAAAATGTAACATCACCATGTGATGGTATGGCTTGTTCAACAGGGAGGTTAGCATGTCGGAAGGAGTGACTTACAAGCGATTGCTGCGGCAGTTCGCGGCCATTGGCCCCTATTTGCGTGAAGACCTGTGCGAGGAGGGCCGATACCGCTTTGACTGCCTGTCCGTCTGCGTCAGCGCCAAGCCTGCCCCGGACAAGCGGGAGTTCTGGGGCTGGTGGCTGGTGCTGGAGCAGGCGGATCACAGCTTCAGCTACCACTATCAGACGGGGTTCTACAACGCGGACGGGGAGTGGATCGACAAGGCGCTGCCCAAGAAGCATCAGGCGGAAGTGGAACGCACCCTGCAACATTTCTACAAGCTCATCAGCGGCAAATTGACCCAGCTGGAGTGCACCCTCTCCCCCGCGAAGCAGGTGACCGCCGAACTGAGCGTGACGGCAGCCTGATCCCCAAGCCCCGCATCTTCCCGGTGCGGGGTACCCCGATGCTTTGTCACCGAGCCTGCAACTGCCTGGCGAGGCTTAATTGCCTTGCAGGGCAGGAGGGCCGTGGGTATAAAGGGATTCCTTACTTTTCTAACCCTTCGTTCCCATGGAAAACAGAACCATAGTCGTCAAACTGGGCACCAGCGTGCTCACCGGGGGATCTGCCCGCCTCAACCGTGCCCACATGGTCGAGCTGGTCAGACAATGTGCCGCCTTGCATCGACACGGGCACCGTGTCGTGCTGGTCACGTCGGGGGCCATCGCCGCCGGTCGCGAGCATCTGGGCCACCCTCCGCTGGCGCCTACCCTGCCGAACAAGCAGATGCTGGCGGCGGTGGGTCAGACCCAGCTCATCCGGGTATGGCAGGACCTGTTCAACCTCTACGGGCTGCACATCGGCCAGATGCTGCTGACCCGCGCCGACCTGGAAGACAGGGAGCGCTACCTCAATGCCCGCGACACCCTGCGCACTCTGCTCGATCACCGCATCATCCCCGTCATCAACGAGAACGACGCCGTGGCCACCGCCGAGATCAAGGTGGGGGACAACGACAACCTCTCTGCCCGTGCCGCCATCCTGGCGGATGCGGACTTGCTGGTCCTGCTCACGGATCAGAAGGGGCTCTTCACCGCCGACCCGCGCACCAACCCGGATGCCCAGCTCATCGAAGAGGTGCAGACCATAGATGACACCCTGCGCTCCCTTGCCGGTGACAGCGTGAGCGGCCTTGGCACCGGTGGCATGGCCACCAAGTTGCAGGCCGCCGACGTGGCACGCCGCGCCGGGGTGGACGTGGTGATTGCCACCGGCCAGATCCCGGAAGTGATCGGCCGCCTCGCCGCCGGGGAGCGGGTGGGGACCCTGTTCCCGGCCCTGGCATCCCCCCTGGAAGGGCGCAAGAGCTGGATCCTGGCAGGGCCCCCTCCTCACGGCGAAGTGCAGGTGGATCAGGGGGCCGTGGCCGCCATGCAGGAGAAGGGCTCCAGCCTGCTGCCCAAGGGCATCGTCGCGGTGAAGGGAGATTTCGTGCGTGGCGACGTGGTGCGTATCCTGGATCCCAAGGGGAGCGAGCTGGCTCGCGGTATCTGCCGTTACGACCATCTGGAGCTGGATCGGCTGCGCGGTGTCCACTCGGATCAGATTGAACAGGTATTGGGTTACGGCTATGGGGCCGTGGCCATCCACCGTGATGACATGGTGCTGCTCTGAACAGGGCGGCACCGCATGAACAAAAGGGAACTGTGATGAGTCTGGAGAAAATGGGGCAGGCGGCCCGTGAAGCCGCCTATCAACTGGCCACCGTCAGCACGGCACAGAAGAACCGGGCGCTGGCGGCCATCGCCGATGAACTGGAAGCACGCAGTGCCCAGATCCTGGCGGCCAACGAGAAAGACATTGCCGCCGGGCGCGAGGCGGGGCTCACGGAAGCGATGCTGGATCGCCTGCTGCTCAACCCGGCGCGCCTTGCCGGCATAGTGGCGGATGTGCGCAAGGTGATCACCCTGGACGATCCGGTCGGGGCCGAAATCGACAGCCGGGTGCTGGAGAATGGCCTGCGCCTCTCCCGTCGCCGGGTGCCCATCGGGGTCATCGGCGTCATCTACGAGGCGCGCCCCAATGTCACCATCGACATCGCCAGCCTCTGCCTCAAGACCGGCAACGCCAGCATTCTGCGCGGTGGTCGCGAGACCTTCCACTCCAACCTGGAGTTGGTGCGGGTGATCCAGCATGCCCTGGCGGCGTCCGGCCTGCCCGAGGCGGCGGTGCAGTACATCGACAACCCGGACAGGGCGCTGGTGGCCGAGTTGCTGCGCCTCGACCGCTACGTGGACATGATCATCCCCCGCGGCGGCGCGGGTCTTCACAAGATGTGCAAGGAGAACAGCTCCATCCCCGTCATCATCGGCGGGTTCGGTATCAGCCATATCTTCGTGGACGAGAGCGCCGATCTGGCGCGTTCCCTGGCGGTCATCGAGAACGCCAAGGTGCAGCGCCCCTCCGCCTGCAACGCCCTCGATACCCTGCTGGTACACGAGAAGGTGGCGGCCACCTTGCTGCCGCAACTGGTGGCTCTGATGAACGAGCGCAAGGTGACCCTGGTGGGCGCGCCCAATGCCATGGCGCTGCTGGTTGGCAGCGAGAACCTGTGCGACGCGGGGCCGGAAGATTTCGACACCGAGTGGCTGGGGCTGACCCTGGGGGTCAAGGTGGTGGCGGACGTCAACGAGGCGCTGGCCCATATGCGCGAGCACAACGCCGGCCACTCCGATGCCATCCTGACCAACTCCCTCGCCAATGCCGAGCGTTTCGTCAACGGGGCCGGTTCGGCGGCGGTCTATGTCAACGCCTCTACCCGCTTCACCGACGGCGGCCAGTTTGGCCTCGGGGCCGAGGTGGCGGTCTCGACCCAGATGCTTCACGCCCGTGGCCCCATGGGGCTGACCGAACTCACCAGCTACAAGTGGGTGGGGCAGGCGGATTATCTCAGCCGTGCCTGATCCAGGCACGCTCAGCAAGCAGGACAATGCCGACTCAGGTCGGCATTTTTGTGCTTTTTTATTGCCCGCAATCAATGGCTTGCATATAACTATCCAGCAGGATGCGGTGTCACCCGGGGCATCAGGCCAGCGACAGCAAGGGGAGCAACTTCAAGGATGAAGGGACAGGATAGAAGTGCGTGGTGGGGCAGCCTCTGGCTGAGCCTGCCACTGCTGCTGGGGGCGCTCTGTTTCAGCGGCGCCAGCCACGCCAGCTGGGACCAGGATCTCTATCGTCAGCTCGGCCTGGCTGGCAAGCTCGACAGCCGCGTGTTTCGCAAGGCCCTGGACGGTTACCAGAGCGTGCGCCACAAGCGAAAACCCATTCTCACCATCATCGACTACAGCAAGCCCTCGACCATGCGCCGGCTGTTCGTCATCGACGTCAAGCGCCACAAGCTGCTCTACCACACCTGGGTCAGCCACGGCCGCAATTCGGGGGAGCTGGCCGCCCGCCAGTTCTCCAATCAGATGAATTCCCGGCAAAGTTCCCTGGGGGTCTACCGCACCGCCGAGACCTATCAGGGCAAGCACGGTTACTCCCTGCGTCTCGACGGCCTCAGTCCCGGCAAGAACAGCAATGCCCGCAAGCGCGCCATCGTGGTGCACGGGGCGGACTACGCCAGCCCCAGGCATCTGCAGAAGTTTGACAAGCTGGGGCGCAGCTGGGGATGCCCGGCCCTGCCAAGGGAGCAGTCCAGGGCCATTATCGACACCATCAAGGGAGGGAGCGTCATCTATGCCCATGGCTGAGACCCTGCCCGCGAGCCTGCTGCGAGGGCGTCACCAGGACTGGTGGGCGGCGCTCTACCTTGCCGACGACCTCTCGTTATCCCTCGTGCACCGGTTCTGAGATGAGCATCCCATGGCAATGAACAGCAAAAAGGCCAGCATATGCTGGCCTTGGCGCATCAGGCGGGGATTATTTGCGGACCACCAGCACAGGGCAGGGAGCGTGGCGCACCACGGATTCCGCCACGCTGCCCACCAGCAGGTGGGTGATGCCGGAGCGGCCATGGCTGCCCATGACCACGAGATCCACCTTGTCTTCCTTCGCCTGGAGGACGATTTCATCGGCGGCGCGGCCAAAACGGACCTCGAACTTGGCCGGAATGGGCAGGCAGGCGACCAGTTCCTTGAGCTGACTCTTGGCCTGGCGTTCCATCTCGTGGGTGATCTCGATGGCCGTCATGTGCAGGATCTTGTAGCTGTCGAAGCCGTGCAGCTGATCCACCACGTGGACCAGTTTGAGCTCGGCCTGGTGGGTGTTGGCCATGAAGACGGCGTAGTCGAGTACCGCTCTGGACATCTCGGAGAAATCGACGGGGCAGAGCAGGGATTTGATGGTTGGCATGAGAATCTCCCCTCAAGTTGGGCTACTAATGAATCTTGTTTGCCATGATACGCTGTGGGGCGACAATAACCCTCGACCCGCTCGCAAAATGGGGAAAATGTCGGCCGGGACTCTGTTTTTCTATGCTATCTGTATGCCTGAACGGGCCGTCCGGCGGTGAGCATCTGCCGAGTGCCATATCACTGAGGATATTCATGGTTCGTCTTTTTCTGTTCTGTTGCCTGCTGATCACCTCGTTCGTGCGGGCAGACACCATACACGTCTATTGCGACGACTGGCCCGGCTTCTGTCACCGGGACGGCAAGGGGGTCTATCTGGGTGTGGTTCGAGCCATCTATGAACCCCTGGGGCACGAGGTGAAGCTTCACATGGTGCCTTACAAACGGGCACTGGCGGTGGTGTCGCAAAAGGAGGGGGACATGGCGATGGGGGTCTATCGGGGAGAAGTGCCCGGGGTCCATCAGCCCGACTACCCCGACTCGGCGGACTACGTGAGCGTGGTGATGCAAAAGCGCTGGCTGCCGCACTGGGCAGGGGAGCACAGCCTCAAGGAGCAGGAGGTGCTCTGGCTGAGGGGGTGGGCCTTTGACAAGTTCATCCCGGAGCCGATGCGCTGGTTCGAGATAGACAGCTACGAGATGGCGCTGCAATTGCTGATCAAGGGGCGTTACCGCTACTACCTGACCGACGGCGCCCTCTACCCCGAAGGCTCCCTTCCCCCCGAGCTGGTACAGGTATTCCTGCGCTGGATCCCGACCTACCCCATCTTCGCCGATACCCCGAAGGGCAGGGAGTTGCACGGGCTCTGGGATCCCGGCATGCGCACACTGATAAGGCAGGGCAAGCTGGCGGAGATCTATCGGCAGAACAAGCTCTACGACTACTACCAGGACTTTCTCAGGGAACAGGTGGTGCGGGCGAACAAGCCACAGCCCTAGCTGTCGGGCCTGATGCCGTCATCGGGCCCCTCTTGTCCTGCCTCAGCCTTTGGCTCTGAGCGTCTTGGCCAACCGGTCATAAAGGATGACGTTGACCGAGGCGGTGAGGTGCATGCAGCCTGTCGGTCTGGCCACATAGATAACGTCTTGTCCTGCCTCAGCCTTTGGCTCTGAGCGTCTTGGCCAACCTGTCATAGAGGATGACGTTGACCGAGGCGGCCAGGTTCATGCAACCCTGAGTCGGCACATAGATGACCTCCTTCACCGCCGCGAAGCGGGCGGGTTCCAGGGTGCCATCCTCCGGGCCGAAGATGTAGAAGGCTCTCTCGGGGTGCACGTAATCCGGCAGGGGCGTGGCCCCCTCGATCAAATCCACCAGCACAGGGGTGCAGCCCTCGGGCACGAAGTCCAGCAGCTCCTCGACCCCGAGCAGGGGGATCTTCTCCACCATCTGCTTGGTGTCGGTGACAAAACGCCTCGCCAGCTCGAAGCGCTGCCCCGTGTAGTAGACTTCGTCCGCCCCGTAGCAGCCGGCGGCCCGCATCACGGCACCCACGTTCTCCGGGGATTTGGGATTGACCAGCCCGATGGCGCAATAGTCCCCTCTCTCCCGGGCATCTGCCCGGTGCTGCCAGGCAGCGCCTTCATCTGACACTTTCATCTCTCTCTCCTGTGTGGCGGCGCATTATACCCCCGGTGGGCCCCTTGCCCAGCGTGCGGGGCGGATTCCCGCAAGGCGGGCCCAACAAGGGGGCGGCTGCACCGTGGCGGCGCAGCCCGACCCCCTGATGCGCAATGGCGGCGCCCCTTGCATCCTGGCGCGGGGTTTGCAGTCACTTCCCCATACAAGACGATGAGGCATCCGGACAAAGGCGTCCGTCCCCGCAGGGGGGCGGACGCTTTTTTTTTTATGGGCCCCTCGTCAGACACATGACAAGGAGCAAGGGAATGAAGACCACCTGTGCCTATTGCGGAGTGGGGTGCGGCATCCGGCTGAGCCGGGAGGGGGACAACTGGCAGTTGCAGGGGGATGAGCAGCATCCGGCCAACGGCGGCGCCCTGTGCGTCAAGGGGGCCAGCCTGCTGGAGAGCCTGGCCTTTCCCGATCGCCTGCTCTATCCGCGCTGGATGGGGCAGCGCATCGGCTGGGAGGAGGCCCTGGACACCCTGGCGGAGCGTTTTGCCGCCATCCTGGCCGAGTCCGGGCCGGATGCCATCGGCATCTATCTGTCGGGCCAGCTCACCACCGAGGATTACTACGTCGCCAACAAGCTGATGAAGGGGTACCTCGGCAGTGCCAACGTGGACACAAACTCCCGGCTCTGCATGTCGTCGGCGGTGGTGGCCCACCAGCGCGCCTTCGGGGAGGATCTGGTGCCCGCCTGTTACGAGGATCTGGCGCTCGCGGATCTGGTGGTGCTGACCGGTGCCAACACCGCCTGGACCCATCCCGTGCTGTTTCGCCGCCTGCAGCAGGCCAGGGCGCGGCGCCCCGAGCTCAAGCTGGTGGTGCTGGATCCCCGCCGCACCATGACGGCGGAGCAGGGGGATCTGCACCTGGCGCTCAAACCCGGCAGCGACGTGACGCTCTGGAACGGCCTGTGCCGCTTCCTGCTCGATGTCGATGGCTGGGACAAGGCCTATGTGGCACAGCACGTGAGCGGTTTCGAGGAACTTGCGGGCGCGCTGGACGATCCGGCCTGGCAACTGGACGAGGTGGCCCGCAGCTGCGGCCTCTCCCGCAGCGATCTGCTCGGGTTTTACCAACTGTTCGCCCGCACCCCCAAGACCGTCACCCTGTTCTGCCAGGGGATCAACCAGTCCAACCAGGGGGTAGACAAGGCCAACGCCATCATCAACGCCCACCTGATGTGCGGTCGCATCGGCAAGCCGGGGGCGGCTCCCTTCTCCATGACGGGGCAACCCAACGCCATGGGAGGGCGTGAGGTGGGAGGGCTCGCGACCCAGCTCGCCGCCCACATGGGCTTTGGCGAGGCCGAGTGCGATCGGGTACAGCGCTTCTGGGGAAGCCCGACCATGGTGCGCGGGCCGGGGCACAAGGCCGTCGAGCTGTTCGAGGCGGTGCACCGGGGGGAGATCCGCGCGCTCTGGGTGCTCGGCACCAACCCGGCCGTCTCCCTGCCGGACGGCAACCGGGTGCGCGAGGCCCTGAGCCGCTGCGAGCTGCTGGTGGTCTCCGAGGTGACGGCCAACACCGACACGGCGCGCCTCGCCCACCTGCTGTTGCCTGCCGCCGCCTGGGGGGAGAAGAGCGGCACCGTCACCAACTCCGAGCGCACCATCAGCCGCCAGCGCGCCTTCCTGCCTCTGCCGGGGGAGGCCAGGCCAGACTGGTGGGCCCTGACCCGGCTCGCCCGCCGGCTCGGCTTTGGCGAGGGGTTCGCCTATGAGCACGAGCATGAGATCTTCTGCGAGCATGCCGCCCTCTCCGGGTTTGATAACGGCGGATCCCGCCAGTTCGACATCTCCGGGCTGGCGGGTCTCACCCGCGCCGAATTCGAGGCGTTGGAACCCCTGCGCTGGCCCGTCAATGCCGACTGGCCCCGTGGGCGGGATCGCCTGTTCGAGGATGGGCGCTTTGCCACCCCGGATGGCCGGGCCCGCCTGCTGCCCCTGGCCCAGCGCTTCCCCGAGCAGCCAGAAACGCCCCTGCTTGCAGGGGCTGTCTCCCTGCTCCTCAACAGTGGCCGCCTGCGGGATCAGTGGCACACCATGACCCGCACCGGCCACGTGCCCCGGTTGCAGGAGGCCGAGCCCTGGCCCAGGGTACGAATGGGTGCCGCCAGCCTGCTGGCGCTTGGCGTGAAGGAGGGGGATCTGGTGCGCCTTTGCAACGGGCTCGGGGAGGCGCTGCTGCTGGTGGGGCTGGATGAGGGTCTCAGGGAGGGGGAGGCCTTCCTGCCCATGCACTGGACCGACAGCCAGTGCAGCCAGGGGGCGGTCAACCGCCTCATCGCCCCCGTGGTGGATCCCCTTTCCGGCCAGCCGATGTTCAAACAGGGGCGGGTGCAGGCCAGGGCGCAGCTCACCCGCTGGCAAGGGCTCTGGTGTGGCCGTGGTGAGTGGCGCGAGCCGGTGGACTGGTGGGCCAGGCGCCCCCTGCCCGAGGGTAACTGCACCCTGCTGGCCTCCTGGTCAGAGAGCACAGAGAGCCTGTGGCAACGGCTGGGGGCCGAGGGGCACTGGCTCAGGCTGCCCATGAAGGAGGGGTGGCTGGCCGTGGCCCTGGCCAGAGATCGTATCGAGGGGATCCTGCTGGTGGGGGCGCGGCGCCCGGACATCAAGGTCGACCTGCTGGCCAGTCTGCTCGGCACGCCGCTCCAGGCGGGGGCCCTGAGCCAGACCCTGAGCCAGGCCCTGGCCGGGGAGAGCCGGCTGGTCTGCTCCTGCCTGCGGGTCTCGGAGCAGCGCATCGTCGATGCCATCACCCGGCAGGGGGTGAGCGAGTTGGCGGGGCTGCAGGCCCTGCTCGGCTGTGGCAGCAACTGCGGCACCTGTCTGCCCGAAATCGACAAGCTGTTGATCAAACATGTTTTCCTGGCATCCGCTTAGTGCGGTGCCAGGACACAAGGAGCCTGAGATGAGCCAAATCAGTCTGGTGGGAGCGGGCCCCGGGCCCCTCGAATTGTTGACCCTGCGCGCCCTGCACCGTCTGGAGGCGGCAGAGGTCGTGGTCTATGACCGCCTGGTGGGGAGCGAGATCCTGGCCCGCATTCCCCACGGGGCGGCCCGCTTCGACGTGGGCAAACGCTGTGGTGAACCGAGCCCGACCCAGGAGGAGATCAACGCCCTGCTGCTGGCCCTGGCCCGCACGGGCAAGCGGGTGGTGCGCCTCAAGGGAGGGGATCCCCTGGTGTTCGGGCGCGGTGGCGAGGAGGCGCTGCACCTGGCCCGGCACGGCATTGAGGCCGAGCTGGTGCCGGGGATCACGGCGGCCCTGGGGTGCGCCGCCAGCAGCTTCATTCCCCTGACCCACAGGGGGCTGGCCCGCTCCCTGACCCTGGTGACGGGGCACCTGATGGACGAGCGCGACTATCAGGGCTGGCAGGGGTTGACCCGGGCGGGCCACACCCTGGTGTTCTACATGGGGCTGGAGCGGGCGGCCCGCATTCGGGAAGGGATGTTGAGGGCGGGGGCTCCGGGCGCGCTGCCGGTGGCCCTGGTGGTGGCTGGCTGCAGCCCCCGCCAGCAGGTGCACGAGGCCACGCTCGATGGCCTGGAGCAGGCCGCCCGTGCCCTGCTGGGCCAGAGCCCGGTGCTGATCATCATGGGGGAGGTAGTGCGGCTGCGCGCCGAGCTGCAGGGGCTGCTGACGGAGGCCCTGGAACGGGTCGCCTGAGGGGCGATTTTCCCTCTACCCCCACTACCTCCTGATAGATAAAAAGGAGGTAGATTCAAAGAGTTGGCCTTCATGTTGCGGCATTTTCGCCAGACAGAACGCGATCGTCGCCGGCAAGGAGCGCCATGACCACTTTTTCCACCCGGGGCCAGGACGGCCCCGCTTCCCGGCTGTTGATCCACGCCGATGACCCGGGCCAGGCGAACCGCCTGGCCCTGCTGGTCAGTCACTACGGCCATCAGCCCGGGATCCTCGATACCCGCCAGTTGCTGACTCCGACGCAGAGGGGGGATGCCCTGCTCGTCAGTTGCCGCCAGTTCAGCGCCGAGGTACGCCTTGGCCTCTCCCTTTGGCCCGACATGCCGCGGCTCTTGTTCTGCGAGCGGCTGGGGGGCGATACCCAGCTCGCCCTGTTGCAGCAGGGGGTGTTGCTGGTGCCCCACCCTTGCGGCGAGCGTGAGCCGGTGGAGCAGTGGCTGCGTCTGGCCCGCAGTCAGCTCGCCATGGTGCAGGCCCTGATGCAGACCGAGAGCGAGCTGCGCCAGAAGCTGGAGGATAGGCGGCTCATCGAGCAGGCCAAGGGACGCCTGATGCGCCATCAGGGGCTGGACGAGGACGAGGCCTATCGCCTGATGCGCAGCACCGCCATGAGCCGTCACCTGAGCCTGGGGGAGCTGGCGCGGCAACTGCTGCAGGCTTTGCCCGCCTGAGCGCTCCCGTGGCCAACCGTTTTGGTGCAACTGCGCCTAATTGAGGCAAACTTGAGGGAGGATCAGGGCACCACAGGCCGCAAAGGGCCGCCTGATGCACCCTGGACGAGCTGGCACGGAAAGTGAATAACAAAAACACGATAGCAATGAAGTAACGATGCGCAGTGAGGGGCCGGTCAGGTCACTCACCCGCAACAGGGCAAAGAAGCCCCGCCGATCCCGGATCGGCGGGGCTTTTTTTTGGTCGCGACGCACCTTGGGTCGCAGCGCTGCAACGAGGTGGCACTGCGATTCCAGGCAGCCTGGCGCCATGGCCCTGACCCGGAACCGAGGGAGGAGATGCAATGAACGGACGACAAGGATGTGCGGGGCTGCTGCTGGCGGCGCTGTCGCTGCCGGTGCTGGCACTGGGAGCCCCGGAGCAGGAGGAGCTCAGGCTCGGCTTCATCAAGCTGACCGACATGGCGCCGCTGGCGGTGGCCTACGAGCGGGGCTATTTCGAGGATGAGGGACTCTACGTCACCCTCGAAGCCCAGGCGAACTGGAAGATCCTGCTGGATCGGGTGATAGACGGCGAGCTGGACGGTGCCCAGATGCTGGCGGGCCAGCCTCTGGCGGCCCACATCGGCATCGGCACCCAGGCCGAGCTGGTGACGGCGTTTGCCATGGATCTCAACGGCAACGCCATCACGGTGGCCAACAGCGTCTGGGCCGCCATGGTGCCCCAGTTGCCCAGGCCGCAGGCGGGCCAGGTGCCGCCCCCGGTGAGCGCCGCCGCCCTCAAGCCCGTGGTGGCGGAGTATCGCCAGGGGGGCAAGCCCTTCAACATGGGGATGGTCTTCCCCGTCTCCCCCCACAACTACGAGCTGAGGTACTGGCTGGCAGCAGGTGGCCTGCACCCCGGTTTCTATGCGCCCCGGCTCGGCGACAACTCGGGCCAGCGCCAGGCGGACGTGCTGCTGTCGGTGACTCCGCCCCCCCAGATGCCCGCCACCCTGGAGGCGGGGACCATCGCCGGCTACAGCGTGGGGGAGCCCTGGAACCAGCAGGCGGTCGCCAGGGGCATAGGGGTGCCCGTCATCACGGATAACGAGATCTGGCGCAACAACCCGGAGAAGGTGTTCGGCGTCACCCGGCAGTGGGCCGAGCGTCACCCCAACACCCATGTGCGGCTGGTGAAGGCGCTGCTGCGGGCGGCCTGGTGGCTGGATGCAGACGACAACGGCAACCGGCGCGCGGCGGCCAAGCTGCTGGCCAAACCCGAGTACGTGGGGGCGGACGAGCAGGTGATCGCCAGCTCCATGACGGGCACCTTCGAGTACGCCAGGGGGGACAAGCGCCAGGTGCCGGATTTCAACGTCTTCTTCCGCCACCACGCCACCTATCCCTATTACTCCGACGCCATCTGGTACCTGACCCAGATGCGGCGCTGGGGCCAGATCCCCGAGGCCAGACCGGACGCCTGGTTCGAGGAGGTGGCCAAGGCCGTCTATCAACCGGACGTCTATCGCCAGGCCGCCGAGGCCCTCATCGCCGAGGGCAAGCTCAAGGCCAGTGACTTCCCCGACTTTGCCAGCGAGCAGGGCTATCGCGGCCCCCAGGATGGCTTCATCGACGGCCTCATCTACGACGGCCGCCACCCCAACGCCTACCTGCAACAGTTCGCCATCGGCCTCAAGGGCGATGAGCGGGTGCAATGAGCAAGGAGATCCCGATGAAACGACACACATGGCCCCTCATCCATTTAAAAGCCATCAACTGGAAAATCACGGTGCAGCCCCTGCTCGGCGTGCTGCTCTTCCTCGGCCTCTGGCAGTGGGGGGCGAGCCAGGTGCAGACCAGTCTGGGCACCCTGCCGGGGCCGCTTGCCACCGCCAGCCAGCTCTGGTCCCTCGGGCAGGAGCATCTGCAGGAGCGGGAGAAGGCGGCGGCCTTCCTCGAACGCCAGCAGATGCGCAACGCCGAGCGACTGGCAGCGGATCCGGCGGCCGAGGTGAAGCTGCGTCCCTACACAGGGCGCCCCACCTTCTTCGATCAGATAGCCACCAGCCTGCTCACCGTGCTGTGCGGCTTCGCGCTGGCGACCCTGATCGCCATTCCGTGCGGGGTGCTGCTCGGCATGAACCAGGGGCTCTATCGCGCAGCCAACCCGGTGATCCAGCTGCTCAAGCCGGTGTCGCCGCTGGCCTGGCTGCCCCTCATCACCCTGGTGGTGAGCGCCCTCTACGCCAATCCCGCCCCCTGGCTTGCCAAGTCCTTCCTCACCTCGGCCCTGACGGTGACCCTCTGCTCCCTCTGGCCGACCCTGATCAACACGGCGGTGGGGGTGGCGGGGCTGGATGGGGATCTGCACAACGTCAGCCGGGTGCTGCGCCTCTCCTTTGTGACCCATGTGCGCCGCATCGTGCTGCCAGGGGCCCTGCCCATGATCTTCACCGGGCTGCGGCTCTCCCTGGGGGTGGCCTGGATGGTGCTGATCGCGGCGGAGATGCTGGCCCAGAACCCGGGGCTCGGCAAGTTCGTGTGGGACGAGTTCCAGAGCGGCGGCTCTGCGTCTCTGGCCCGCATCATGGTGGCGGTGATCACCATAGGCCTCATCGGCTGCGCCCTGGACAGGGGCATGCTGGCCCTGCAGCAGTGGTTGTCCTGGGACAAGCGCCAGGTGCTGCGTTAATCACATTTCTATTCAGGCAGGAGAAGAGCCAATGAAGAGTTATCTGGAGATAAGCGACGTCGGCATCTCGTTCGAGACGGAGCAGGGCAGCTTCGAGGCCTTGAGCCGGGTCAACCTACGCATCGAGAAGGGGGAGTTTGTCTCCCTCATCGGTCACTCGGGCTGCGGCAAGAGCACCGTCCTCAACCTGGTGGCCGGGCTGCTGGAGCCGACCCTGGGGGGCATCATTCTCGATGGTCGCGAGGTGGCGGGCCCGGGGCCCGAGCGGGCCATGGTGTTCCAGAACCACGCCCTGCTGCCCTGGCTCAGCGTCCAGCAGAACGTGGCGCTGGCGGTGGCCCAGGTGGAGTCTAACAAGCGGGCGGTGGCGGAGCGGGTGGACTACTACCTCTCCCTGGTGCAGATGGATCACGCCAGCCAGAAGATGCCCCACGAGCTGTCGGGGGGGATGAAGCAGCGGGTCGGCATCGCCCGCGCCCTCTCGCTCTCCCCCAAGGTGCTGCTGATGGATGAACCGTTCGGCGCCCTCGATGCCCTGACCCGGGCCCATTTGCAGGACGCGCTGATGGCGATCCAGGCGGAGCTTGGCAACACCGTCATCATGATCACCCACGACGTGGACGAGGCGGTGCTGCTCTCCGATCGCATCGTCATGATGACCAATGGCCCCAGCGCCACCGTCGGTGAGATCCTGACCGTCGACCTGCCAAGGCCCAGAGACAGGGTCGCCCTGGCGGACGATCCCCACTACCACAAGCTGCGCCAGCAGGTGCTGCGCTTCCTCTACGAGAAGCAGCGCAAGGTGACCCCCCTCAAGGCAGCCGGGCAGGTGCGCAGCAAGCTGCGCGCCTGAGCCCGCCGGATTCAAGGAAGAGAGACATGACTGACAAAGAGCAACAGTGGGTGACAGAGGACGGCATGGGCCTGCTCGGTCGCCAGAACAGTGGTTCCGCCGAACAGACCGCAAAGCAACGGCTGCTGGTGGTGGGCAACGGTATGGTGGGTCATCACTTCGTCGAGCAACTGGTGGCGGCGGGCGGCCTCGAGCGGTTCGAGGTGACGGTATTTGGCGCCGAGCCTGACGCCGCCTACGACAGGGTGCATCTGTCCGAGGTATTCGGCGGCAAGGCGCCCCAGGCCCTGCGCATGGCGGATCCCGCCTGGTATGAAGAGAGCGGCATAACGCTGCGGCTGGGGGCCGAGGTGGAGGTGCTCGACCGGGCGGCCCGCACCCTGACGCTGGCCAACGGCGAGCGGTTCCCTTACGACCGTTTGGTGCTGGCGACCGGCTCTGTCCCCTTCGTGCCCCCTATCCCCGGCCATCAGCGGGAGGGCTGCTTCGTCTATCGCACCCTGGGAGATCTCGCCGCCATCCGCGATGCCTGCGCCCAGGCCCGCAGCGGCGTGGTCATCGGTGGCGGCCTGCTGGGGCTGGAGGCGGCCAACGCCCTGCGCCTGCTCGGCCTCAAGACCCAGGTGGTGGAGTTCGCCCCCAGGCTGATGCCGGTGCAGCTCGACGAGAGCGGCGGCGCCGTGCTGCGGGACAAGATCCAGGCCCTCGGGGTCGAGGTGCTGGTGGAGAAAGCCACCGAGTGCATCGAGCAGGGGGAGCAGGCCCGTCATCGCCTGCGTTTCAAGGACGGTTCCCACATTGAGACCGACGTGCTGCTGTTCTCGGCGGGGATCCGCCCCGCCGACACCCTGGCCCGGCAATCCGGGCTGGAGGTCGGGGAGCGCGGCGGCATCTGCATCGACGACGGCTGCCACAGTTCGGATCCCGCCATCCTCGCCATCGGCGAGTGCGCGCTCTGGCAGGGGCGCATCTTCGGCCTGGTGGCTCCCGGCTACCAGATGGCCCGGGCCGCCGTGGCCAGTCTGTGCGGCGGCGAGACCCGCTTTATCGGGGCCGACATGTCCACCAAGCTCAAGCTGATGGGGGTGGACGTGGGCTCCATCGGCGATGCCCACGCCAGTACCGCCGGCGCCCAGGAGTTGCTGCTGCTGGACAGGGTCAACGGCATCTACAAGAAGCTGGTGACCGACGGCGAGGGCAACCGCCTGCTCGGCGCCATCCTGGTGGGGGACGGGGCCGATTACGAGCGGCTGCTGCAATACTACCAGAACGGGGTGGCGCTGCCCCAGCCGCCGCTCTCCCTGCTGGTGGGGGAGGTCGGGGCCGCCCCCGCGCCCCTGGTGCTGCCGGACAGCGCCATCCTCTGCTCCTGCCACAACGTCAGCAAGGGGGACGTGGTGGCCGCCGTTCGGGCGGGCAATCACGAGCTGTCGGCGGTGAAGAGCTGCACCAAGGCCGGCACGGGTTGCGGCGGTTGCAGCAACCTGCTCAAGCAAGTGGTGGATCAGACCCTGGCGGATCTTGGCGTCGAGGCGGACAAGGGGTTGTGCGAGCACTTCGCCTACGGCCGTCAGGAGCTCTATCACCTGGCCCGGGTGGGCGAGCTGAAGAGCTTCGAGGCGCTGCGGGACAAGCACGGCCAGGGGCTGGGGTGCGACATCTGCAAGCCGACGGTGGCCTCCATCCTGGCGTCCCTCTGGAACGAGCACGTGCTGGAGAAGCCCCACCGCGCGTTGCAGGATACCAACGACGCCTTCCTTGCGAACCTGCAAAAGGACGGCACCTATTCGGTGGTGCCGCGCATCCCGGGGGGGGAGATCACCCCGGAGGGGCTCATCACCATTGGCGAGGTGGCGCGCAAGTACAGCCTCTACACCAAGATCACCGGCGGCCAGCGCATCGATCTCTTCGGCGCCCGGGTCGACCAGCTGCCCGCCATCTGGGGCGAGCTGGTGGCGGCGGGCTTCGAGACCGGTCAGGCCTACGGCAAGTCGGTGCGCACCGTGAAGTCCTGTGTGGGGTCCACCTGGTGTCGCTACGGGGTGCAGGACTCCATGACCCTGACCCAGACCCTGGAACACCGCTACAAGGGGCTGCGGGCACCACACAAGCTGAAGTTTGCGGTCTCAGGCTGCACCCGGGAGTGCGCCGAGGCCCAGAGCAAGGACATCGGCGTCATCGCCACCGAGCGGGGCTGGAACCTCTATGTGTGCGGCAACGGCGGCATGCGGCCGCGCCACGCCGACCTCTTTGCCACGGATCTCGACGAGCAGACCCTGATCCGCTACATCGACCGGCTGCTGATGTTCTACGTGCGCACCGGGGACAGGCTGCAACGCACCTCGGTCTGGATGGAGAACATGGAAGGGGGGCTCGACTATCTCAGGTCGGTGATCATCGAGGACAGGCTCGGCATCGGTGCCGAGCTGGAGGCCATGATGGAGGGGATAGTCGGCACCTGGCAGTGCGAGTGGAAGAGCACATTGGCGGATCCGGACAAGCTCAAGCTGTTCGAGGCCTTCGTCAACCGGCCCGAGGACGAGACGCCGCCGCGCCGTGAGGAGCGGGGGCAATGGGTGCCGGATATCGCTGTCAAGGAGGTGGTATGAGCGGGGGCAACGGGTTGCACGCCCGCCATCAGTATCAAGGAGGTGGTATGAAAGATGACAAGGACGATGCACAGCTCTCCGGGCAGTGGCACCGGGTGTGCGAGCTGGCGGCGCTGCCGGAGCAGGCCGGGCGCAGCGCCTGGCTGGAAGGGCGGGTACTGGCGCTGTTTCGCCTCGGGGAGCATGTCTATGCCCTGGACGGGGTGGACCCCCTGGCCGGCGTCGCGGTGCTGGGGCGTGGCCTGGTGGGGGATGCCGGTGGGGAGCCCGTGGTGGCCTCGCCGCTGTACAAGCAGCGCTACGCCCTGATGGACGGTCGCTGTCTGGACGATCCTGCCCTGAGCGTCGCCTGCTGGCCGGTGCGGCTGGAGGGGAGCGAGGTCTGGGTACAGCTGGGCTGAGTGGCCCATCTGAAAACCATGTTGTGATCGCCGGGCACTGCCCGGTGATTTTTTGTGCGCGACCCGACATTTCTTGTACGAGAGGATGGCGGGAAAACGTTTTTCGGAAATAATGGACAAACGTTTGCAATTGGATGTTTGTCTATGACGGAACGTGAGCAAGAGATCCTCGCCCTGCTGCGCCAGGATCCCATGATTGCCCAGCAGGAGCTGGCGGACAGGCTCGGCATCAGCCGCTCCGCGCTGGCGAGCCACATCTCCAGCCTGATGCGCCAGGGCTATGTGCAGGGGCGCGGCTATGTGCTGCGCGAAGGCCCCTACGCCGTGGTGATCGGCGGCGCCAACATGGATATCTGCGGCTGTAGCCACGACAACCTGCGCATCGGGGATTCCAACCCGGGCCGGGTACGCACCTCCGCCGGCGGGGTGGGGCGCAACATCGCCGAGAACCTGGCGCGCCTTGGCACCGATACTCGCCTGCTGACTGCGGTGGGCAACGATCAATACGGCCACCACCTGCTGGAGGTGAGCCAGCGCGCCGGGGTCGATGTGCGCCAGGTGCTGGTACTGGAGGGTCAATCGACCTCCTGCTATCTCAGCCTGCACGATGGCAGCGGCGAGATGAGCTGCGCCGTCAACGACATGGGGATCATCGAGCAGCTCACCCCGGCCCGGCTCACCCCCCTGAGCGGTTTTCTCGGTGCGGCCCGGCTCTGGGTGCTCGACACCAACCTCGCCACCCACACCCTGGACTGGCTGTTCGAGCGCCAGGGGGAGCACATCATCTTCGTGGACACCGTGTCGGTGGCCAAGGTGGAGAAGATCCGCCCCTGGCTGCACCGCATCCACACCCTCAAACCCAATCGCACCGAGGCGGAGCAACTGTGCGGCTTCACCATCGGCGGGCCCGACACCTGGCCCATGGCGGCGGCCTGGTTCCACCGCGCCGGGGTGCAGCGACTCTTCCTGAGCCTCGGCGATCAGGGGATCTTCTATAGCGACGGGGCCTGCCAGGGCCATCTGCCCGTGCTCGGCAGCCCGGTCGTCAACGTGACCGGTGGCGGTGATGCCTTCATGGCAGGGCTGGCCCACGCCTGGTTGCAGGAGCAGGGCATCATGGAGACAACCCGGTTCGCCCTCGGTTGCGCCGCCCTCACCGTCAATTGTTCCGATACCGTCTTTTCCGGCCTATCCAAGGCCGCCGTTGAACGCATGCTGGAGGAGTACCCATGTTGAACGCTTACCTCGATATCCAACCTGAAGTTGCCGCCGCGCTGGCTGCCGGCAAGCCGGTGGTGGCCCTGGAGTCCACCATCATCTCCCACGGCATGCCCTATCCGCAGAACGTGGAGACGGCGCGCCAGGTGGAGCAGGTGGTGCGGGACAACGGCGCCGTGCCGGCCACCATCGCCATCATCGATGGCCGCCTCAAGGTGGGTCTGGATGCGGGGGCCCTGGAGGCGCTGGGCCGGGCCGGTCATGCCGCCACCAAGTGCAGCCGCCGCGACATCCCCTTCGTGCTGGCCAACAAGGAGCTGGGGGCGACCACGGTGGCCTCCACCATGATAGTGGCCGCCATGGCCGGGATCCGGGTGTTCGCCACCGGCGGCATCGGCGGCGTGCATCGCGGCGCCCAGGAGACCTTCGACATCTCCGCTGACCTGCAGGAATTCGCCCAGACCCCGGTGGCCGTGGTTTGCGCCGGCGCCAAGTCGATCCTCGACATCGGTCTGACCCTGGAGTACCTGGAGACTCAGGGGGTGCCGGTGATCGGCTACCAGACCGAGGAGCTGCCCGCCTTCTACACCCGGGAGAGCGGCTTCAAGGTGGATTACCGCCTGGAGAGCCCGGCGGCCATCGCCGAGGCGCTGCGTCTGAAGTGGGAGCTGGGGCTGGCCGGGGGCGCCGTGGTGGCCAACCCGATTCCGACCCAGTTTGCCATGCCCAAGGCTGACATCGACGCCGCCATTGCCCAGGCACTGCGTGAGGCGGACGAGCAGGGGGTGAAGGGCAAGGCGTCGACCCCCTTCCTGCTGGCCCGGGTGTGCGAGCTGACCGGTGGCAACTCTCTGGCGGCCAATATCCAGCTGGTGCTGAACAACGCCGCGCTGGGGGCACGCATCGCTGCCAGCCTGTAAACACCTTTGCGAAAGATGCAAAAGAGGGCCAACAGGCCTAATGCCGATCAGTTAAGGATCCATTGACCGATCCTCAGGCTGTGTAAGAATCCGAAACTCCTTGTTGGGTTTCGGATTTTTTTATGCGTATCGACCAAGCTCTCGACTTCATTCACGCCTGTCCTCCCGGAAAGTTTGA